>JBPEXK010000195.1:0-25785 GCA_052031745.1 Marinobacter sp.
ACCCCCAGCGCCATCACCGCCGTGTTTGCCGGGCTCGAGCGCAAGATCCTCACCTTCCAGGTGCAGCGCGACCTGAACCAGAACGCCAGCGAACCGTTGTCCGCCATTCTGCCTGGCGTCGCCCTGAGTGAGCTGTGGCGGCTGATGCGGCAATTCGAACGGGCCTTGTTGGGCATCACCGGTTTTGTGGTGGTGATCAGCCTGCTGGGCTTGGCGGCGGTACTGCTCACCCTTCAGGCCCAGCGCGCCCACGAAATCGCCGTGCTGCGGGCGGTAGGGGCACCGCCGCGCCTGGTCGCGCTGCTGTATGTGATCGAGGCCGTGGCGTTGGCGCTGATTGCCTGCGGCCTGGCCCTGGTGCTTGGCACGGCCATCATCGCCGCACTGGCACCCTGGCTGCAGGCCAGCTACGGTCTACTAATCCAACTCCGGCCGCTGACCGGGGCAGAATGGGGGCTGCTGGCGGCGGTTCCGGTAGCAGCCCTGCTGGTCGCCCTGATTCCGGCCCTGCGAACCTGGCGTCAGAGTCGCTCCCTGGGCCTGGGCGACGTTGCCGAATCGTGACCGACGTCATCCCTGGACCGCAATGACATCCCTGTAAATTGACCGACTTAGCGTCCGCACTTATAGTTACTTGCAATCAAAACAACCAATGCTGGGCACGTGATGGAACAGTCCGAAGTACAGGCATTAGCAGACAAGCTGGATAAGCTGATCGAGCGCTGTCAGAAACTGGAGCGAGACAACGCCACGCTGCGGGAGCTTCAGGACGACTGGAACCGGGAACGGGCGCAGTTGATGCACAAGAATGATCTTGCCAAAAACAAGATCGAAGCCATGATTGGTCGCCTGCGGGCACTGGAGCACCACTGATGTCAAAGCAATCCACCACCGTTGAGGTGAAGATTCTCGACAAGGAATACCTGGTTGCCTGCCCCGAAGAAGAACGCGACGCCCTGACCCGGGCCGCCCGCCATCTGGACAGCAAAATGCGGGAAATCCGCTCCAGCGGCAAGGTTTTCGGCACCGAGCGCATTGCCGTCATGGCCGCCCTCAACATCACCCACGAATTGCTCGAGCGGGACACCATGTCCGACGCTACCAGCTCGATCCTGAAAGCAATGGACGGCAAGCTGAGCGACGCCCTGGGCGACGCCTCCGGACAATAAACCCTGCTGGCTGGTGTGATGGGTTTCCGAAACAGGTGTTGCAATCGGCCCCAACCCTACCCGTATAATGTGACCAACTTCCTGGGCTGTACGGGATATTCGGATACGTCCTCGAGCCGATGCGCATTACCCAGGTGGCTACTTCAGGGCATTGTGAGCACGTCCCCTGCTGGGGAAAGCCTAATATGTCACAGCGGCCACCGACCTTGAACTTTGGGTTCAAGGGCCACATCCGATAACGGCAGCCCGGGAAGCTTTATTTTGAGTCAGTTCATTCCCCCCCAGCCTTTCGACAGTCACCCTGACACCCGCTCTCGCAGCGAACTACGCAAGCACCTGCGCCAGCAACGCCGGTCTCTACCCGTAGAAGCTCAGCAACAGGCGGCGGAAAATCTGGCCCTGCAGCTGCTTACCAACCCAGACTTACATCGGGCCAAACACATTGCTATCTACCTGCCCAACGACGGCGAAATCGATCCGCAACTGTATGTCGATATAGCCCGACGCAAGGGGTTGCGCTTCTATCTACCGGTATTACACCCCATCCACAATGGCACTCTGGTGTTCAGCCCCTTTGACGACGGCGTGGTCCTCAAGCCCAATCGCTTCGGCATTCTCGAGCCACCGTTCAGCAAGGGCCAAAAACGCCCGGCCTGGGCACTGGATGCGGTGCTGTTTCCACTGGTGGGTTTTGATCAGCGCGGTGGGCGCCTGGGCATGGGCGGCGGCTTCTACGACCGCACCTTCGCATTCACGCGCGTACGACCGCGTCTGGCACCCAAGCTGATTGGCTTGGCGCACGAGTTTCAGAAAGTGAGGGAGTTACCAACCGAACCCTGGGATATTCCGCTGCACGGCGTGGTGACGGACCAGCGCTGTTACCGGTTCCAGCGGCTCTCAACGGACTGATCGGCTTCCAGCACGGCACCCGAATAAGCCCGGGGCTGCTTTTCCGACGCCTGAATGGTCGTGAACCCGGTGATCACAAGGCCGACGGCGAAAATCAGCACTACGGCTTTGATGATGTCAGGCTTGCCACCCATGGTCTTCGTTTCCTTGAGGTCTCGTTACTAAACTGGTGAGAAATCAGACAGCTATTCTTGTTATTGAGAATTAGACGAAAGACTATCACGCATCTTAGGTTTTACAATTTTTGACAGGTTACAATTCGGTAACTTATCGCCCTTCCGAGATTTGGCGCACACGCCGGGCAGGAAGGGCATTCCAAAACCCGCTCAAGCACGTCCATGTGGCGCTTGAGCTCCGCCATCCCTGGCTCCGCACAGTTTTGGAATGCCCTTCCCGCCCAGCGTCCAATCTGGGCTACTCGGACCGGTGGTTCCCGGCCCCGAGGAAGAGTTGGTAGGCCGCGTTTTTGGTCATGTCCTCGTAACGGAACCCAACCTTGTCGAGCATCTTCTCGAAGTCTTTCACTTCGTCGTCGTTCACTTCCGCGCCGAGCAGCACCCTGCTATAGGCGGCGCCGTGGTTGCGGTAGTGGAACATGGAGATGTTCCAGCGGGTACCCAGGGACATCAGGAACTTGAGCAGCGCGCCCGGGCGTTCCGGGAACTCGAACTGATACACCCGCTCGTTGGTGATGGTCGGCGCGTGGCCACCAACCATGTGGCGGATGTGCTGCTTGGCCAGGTCGCTCTCGGTCAGATCCATGACGCCATAGCCGGCCTTGCGCAGATCCTGCACCAACTCTTCCCGACCGTGGCCACCAGACTGCACCTGAATACCAACGAAAATGGTAGCCTCGTCGGAGTTGGCGTAGCGGTAGTTGAACTCGGTGATGCTGCGCTTGTGCAGGGCGTTGATGAAGGTCTTGAACGCGCCCGGCTTCTCCGGGATGGTGACCGCCAGGATCGCCTCGCGCTGCTCACCGATCTCGGTGCGCTCAGACACGTAGCGCAGGCGATCGAAATTCATGTTGGCGCCACTCAGGGTGGCGATCAGGTTCTCATTCTCGATCTGCTCGCGCTGGATGTACTTCTTGACGCCGGCCACGCCCAAAGCTCCCGCCGGTTCGGCGATCGACCGGGTGTCCTCGAACACGTCCTTGATGGCGGCGCAGATTTCGTCCGTGGACACGGTGATCACCTCATCCACGTAATCCTTGCAGATTTCCCACGGGTGCTCGCCGATCTGTTTGACCGCCACCCCATCGGCGAAGATGCCCACCTCGTCCAGCACCACGCGCTCGCCGGCTTTCATGGCCGCCTGCAAGCAGTTGGAGTCTTCCGGTTCCACCCCGATGACCTTGACCTCCGGGCGCAGGTACTTGATGTAAGCGGCCATGCCCGCGATCAGGCCACCGCCACCCACGCAGATGAAGATGGCGTGGATCGGCTGACTGAACTGCCACATGATTTCCATGGCCACGGTGCCCTGGCCGGCGATCACGTCCGGGTCGTCGAACGGCGGGATGTAGGTGTAGCCGTGCTTGTCGATCAGCTCATGGGCGTGGGCCGCAGCCTCGTCGAAGGCGTCGCCCTTGAGTACCACCCGGGCACCGTGGTCACGCACCGACCGCACCTTGATCTCCGGTGTGGTCTGGGGCATGACGATGACCGCCTTGATGCCGAGCTTTTTCGCCGCCAGCGCTACGCCTTGGGCATGGTTGCCCGCGGAGGCACAGATCACCCCCTTGGCCTTTTGCTCTTCGGACAGGTGCGCAATCCGGTTGTAGGCGCCGCGAATCTTGAAGGAAAACACCGGCTGAAGGTCTTCGCGCTTGAGCATAATGTTGTTAGCAAAACGCTTGGACAGGCTGCGGGCTTCAGTGAGGGGTGTTTCGATCGCCACGTCATAGACGCGGGCATCGAGGATCTTCTTGATATAGCGTTGCGGCATGGTGCTTCCGTTCGGTTGTGTGCGGGAAAACCGACAGTGTAGAAAGTTTGCACGGCAGCCGTCTATAAGCGCGCCACCGTCAAAGGCTATAATGGCGCGAAATTCAACGAGACTTGCACCCGGAGCTCCAAATGACCCAGGACGAACTGAAGAAAGCGGTAGCCAAGGCCGCCATCGACTACATTGCGCCGCGACTCGACAGCGACAGCATCATCGGGGTAGGTACTGGCAGTACGGCCAACTTTTTCATCGACATGCTGGCCGAGCTCAAGACCGAATTCGACGGTGCCGTCGCCAGTTCCGAAGCCACCGCCGAGCGTCTGAAGAGCCACGGCATTCCGGTGTATGACCTGAACAGTGCCGGCACGCTCGAGTTCTACGTGGACGGCGCGGACGAAACCAACGAACACCTGGAACTGATCAAGGGCGGCGGCGCGGCCCTGACCCGAGAGAAGATCGTGGCGGCGGTTGCCAACACCTTCATCTGCATTGCCGACGAGTCGAAGATGGTGGGCGTACTGGGGGCTTTCCCGCTACCGGTGGAAGTTATTCCCATGGCGCGCAGCCACGTCGGCCGGGAAATCGTCAAACTGGGCGGCGATCCGGTCTACCGCGAAGGCGTGGTCACCGACAACGGCAACATCATCATCGATGTGCACAATATGGACATCTCCCGCCCCCTGGAGGTTGAGGACAAGCTCAACAACATCGTGGGCGTGGTGACCAACGGCCTGTTTGCTCGCCGACCGGCCGATCTATTGCTGCTCGGCACCGCTTCCGGCGTGACCAGCATCCCGCGCAAGTAAGTCGAGGGCGGCCGCTACTCGAAACGATTGGCCCAGGCGTTGTGGCGGGCACCGTCGAACTGGTGCCACACCGCGAGGGCCTTGCCGGCGCCATCGAAAGCAACCTGGGGGACCGAGGCCGGACTATCGTCCGCGTCCTCGATCCGTTCCGCCTCCCCCCAGCCACCATCGGCGAAGCGGTTGCCCCAGACCTCGAACTCATCGTCAGTCACCTGCTCCCACACCGCCAGGGCACGGCCATTGCCATCAATGGCAACCCGGGGATTGCGGGCAGCGCCAGAATCCTCATCGATCACCACGGCCCCACCCCAGGATCCGCTGGCAAACCGGTTAGCCACGATGTTGTAGACCGAACCATCGGACTGCTGCCATACCGCAATCGCCCGACCGTCGGCATCGATGGCGATGTGCGGGTTCTCAGCGGTACCGGCGTTGTCGGTCTCGATGCGTTCGGCGGTGCCCCAGCTGCCACCGGCAAAGCGGTTGGCCCAAATGTTGTACCGGAACCCATCGGTTTCCGCCCACACCACCAGGGCGTCGCCGGCCTGGGTCATGGCGATCCGGGGCGTTCGGGCATCGCTGGTTTTATTCACCTGGATCTGGACAGGCGAGCCCCAGGAACTGCCATCAAAACGGTTGGCCCAGATGGTTGTCAGAGTGCCGTTCAACTCCGCCCACACTGCCAGCGCCCGACCGTTGGCATCCACGGCAACTTGTGGCGGTGAGCTGTCACAGGTGGTTGCGCCACCGTCGTTATCCACAGGCCGCATGGGTTGCGGCGCGCCCCAGCTACTGCCATCAAAGCGTCTGGCCCACACCTTGTGGCAGGTGGCCTGAAACTGCGCCCACACTGCCATGGCCTTGCCATCGGAGGTGATGGCAATTTGCGGATCCCGGGCATCACTGGCGGTATCGGTCTGAATCAGCGCCGCGCCATTCCAGCTTCCGCCATTGAAACCATTCGCCCAGATGTTATTCACCGAGCCATTGTCTTGCTGCCACACAGCAAACGCCTGCCCGCTGGCGTTCATGGCGACTCGCGGCCCGGCGGCGCCACCGCCACTGTCATCCCCGATCACTACAGGTGTACTCCAGGCGCTGCCGTTGTAGCGGTTGCTCCAGATTCTGTAACGCCGGTCCTGAAACTGCTCCCACACCGCGATTCCGCGGCCGTTGGCATCCAGCGCAATCTGAGCCTCGCGTGCACTGCCAGAATTGCTGGACTCAATCAGCACGGCCGTCTTCCACTCGCCATCAGCCGCGGTGAAGGACCAGGAATGCTGCTCCGCCAGGGCATTGCCCTCAAGATCGGTAATATCGGTGCTGAGGTTGGCGGTGTAGGACGCAAGCATTGCCATCGGCGCATCGGGCGAGAAGCTCGCGGTGTTGGTGTCGGCGTTGAAGCTCACCGCACCGGGCGTCGGAGTGGTATCGCCGACCCGAAACAACGTGAAACTCTCATCGTTGACGGTCGAGGCGAACATATCCTCGTTGAATTCCGCGGTGATTGGCCCGGCTCGCGTCGCGCCAACGCTATCGGGCTCGGGGCTGGTGGCCCGCACCAGGGGCGGCGTAGTATCCGGTTCGGTACCACCGCCTCCGGATCCCCCGGGCTCACCATCAGAGCCATCAGAACTGTCAGTACCACCAGACTCGCCAGCCCCTTCCGCTCCGCCGGAATCCGCAGCCTCGACCGATTTGCTGGACCCGCCAGTGCTCGCGTCCCAGTCGCACCCAGTCAGTGCGACGACCATCAACAAACAGATGCCAAATTGGCGTTGGTTTGAATAACACAACAATCTCCACATAGGACCAACCTCCAAGCAGAGAATTGAGGGGTCCCGCGGTTCAGTCAGGGTTTAAACCGGGAACCAAAACCATGTGTAAAGCCAAAATGCAGTTTGCTGACAGGCCTGTCCCTTTTTTTATCCGCCCGCATCGCCCGAAAAGGCCGGGAAATCAGCCTTGGCCGCGCGGCCTGATTTGCTATCCACGATTAAAGTTTAGGTTAGCTGTGGCAGTACGCCAGTGTTGTTCCTTTTTCTGAACAGTTTGTGCCGCGCCTTTTTGCGCCTCAATCAGACGGCCCAGAACCACAAACCAAGCGCTTGCTTGGGCAGAAAAAATAGGCAACACTGCAGGCTGCGAACTCAACGCTAGGGAGCCTTGTGGTGGCGGACTATTTCAATGACATTCACGAGCAGGCGCGACTCAGCGCCCGGAAATTCATCAGCACCCATGTGCTGCCGCACATCGATGACTGGGAAGAAGCCGGCGAATTTCCACGTGAGCTGTACCAGATAGCCGGCGAGGCGGGGCTGCTCGGCATTGGCTTCCCGGAGGAGCTGGGCGGGACCGGTGAGGGCGATGTGTTTCTGCGTGTGGCCGTGTCCGAGGAACTCATGCGCTCCACCTCCGGCGGCCTGGTGGCCGGCCTTGGCTCCCTCGACATCGGTCTGCCTCCAGTCGCCAAGTGGGGCACGCAGGAGCTGCGCGAACAGATCGTGCCGCCGGTGCTTCGCGGCGACAAAATCGCTGCCCTTGCGATCACCGAACCCGGTGGCGGTTCCGATGTCGCCCACCTGAAAACCCGCGCCGTGAAAAACGGCGATCACTATGTGGTCAATGGCAGCAAAACCTTCATCACCAGCGGCCTGCGCGCCGACCATTACACGGTGGCCGTGCGCACCGGAGGTGAGGGCCACAGCGGCATCAGCCTGCTGCTGATCGACCGCGACATGCCGGGTTTTTCCACCGGCAAGAAGCTGCGAAAAATGGGCTGGTGGGCCAGTGACACCGCCGAGCTGTTCTTCGAGGACTGCAAGGTGCCGGCCGACCGCTTGATTGGCCCGGAAAACGGCGGCTTCGCGGTGATCATGAGCAACTTCCTGTCCGAGCGCCTGCTGCTGGCGATCATGGCCTACATGACCGCGCAGCTGGCCTACGAGGCGGCACTGGATTACACCCGCCAGCGTGAGGCGTTCGGGCGCAACCTGGCCGGTTACCAGGTCACACGGCACAAGTTGGTGGACATGGCGACCCAGATCGACGTGGCTCGGGAATACACCTACCGCTGTGCAGCCCTGATGCAGGACGGCAAGAACCCGATCAAGGAAGTGGCCATGGCCAAGAACTTCTCGGTGGACGTGTGCGAAAAGGTTACCCGGGAGGCGGTGCAACTGTTCGGCGGTATGGGCTACATGCGGGAATCGGTGGTGGAGCGCCTGTACCGGGACGCCAAGATTCTTTCCATTGGCGGCGGCACCACCGAGATCATGAAGGAGCTGATTGCCAAACAACTGCACCTCTGAGGTTGGACGATGGTGGGGAAGACCTTCCACCAAGGCCACAGGGCAAGCACTAAGGTTTAGTTTCGTACTGGCCGGGACTTCCGTATAATTGCGCGCACTTTTTAATCGCAGTTTAAACGCAGTTCAACGTACCTGACGTACAGGAAGGACCGATTATGCAATTTGCCAACATCCCTGCCGGCAAGAACCCGCCGGAAGACATCTACGTAGCTATCGAAATCCCGGCCAACAGCTCCCCGGTGAAGTATGAGCTGGACAAGGACATGGGTGCCCTGCTGGTTGACCGCTTCATGGCCACCCCGATGTTCTACCCGGCCAACTACGGCTTCATCCCGCACACCCTGGCCGACGACGGCGACCCGCTGGACGTGCTGGTGGTCACTCCGTACCCGGTACAGGCTGGTTCCGTGATTCGCTGCCGTCCAGTTGGCGTGCTGAACATGGAAGACGAAGCCGGCGGCGACGCCAAGCTGGTTGCAGTGCCTCACGACAAGCTGACCACTGCTTACCAGAGCGTGAAAGACATCGAAGACCTGCCGGAGCTGCTGCGCGACCAGATCAAGCACTTCTTCGAGAACTACAAGACTCTCGAGCCGGGCAAGTGGGTCAAGGTACAAGGCTGGGACAACGCCGCAGCCGCCAAGAAAGCCATCGAAGACTCCATCAAGGCCTACAAGGGCTGATCGGACCATCTCCGAGGCATAAAAAAAACCGGGCACAGGCCCGGTTTTTTTTATGTCCGCCCGAACCCGATTAACCTCGGGACAGCAGATCCCGCATGTCGCTGATGGCCGCATTGGCCCGGGACAGATAGGCGGCCATGGTCAACGAATGGTTGGCCAGCACGCCGAAGCCGCTGCCGTTCAGCACCACCGGGCTCCACATGGCGCCCTGGGCACCTTCCAGCTCGATGATCACCTGCTTCACGCTGGCCATGGCGTTCTTGTCCTGCAGCACCTTGCGGAAATCCACCTCAATGGCCCGGAAGATGTGCAGCAGTGCCCAGGAGCTGCCGCGGGCTTCGTAGAAGACGTCGTCAATCTCGGTCCAGGGGGTTTGTACGTCAATAGCCCCGGTCTCCTCCTCAAGAGGATTATCCTGGTTCACGTTAGCGACGGCATCGGACACTGAGGCCTTGCCCACGCTCTCACCCAGGGTCCGTGACAGGCTACCCAGCCGTGTCTCCAGATCCGCCAGCCAGTTGCTCAGATTATCGGCGCGGGCGAAGAACTGGGCGTCAGGCTGCTCCGGCGAGGACAGCCGGTTGAGGTAGCGCTTGAGCGCCTGAATGCCCCGGCGGTACTCGTTCTCGGTAGACGGGATGGCCCAACTCTCGCTGTCGAAGTGCAGTTGCGGTTCGGCCACGGTCAGGTCCCGGTCTTCCGCCGACTGACTCTGGGACCGGCTGATGTCCTTGCGCAGGGCCCGGGACAGATCTCGCAGCTGTACCAGCACACCGTATTCCCAGTTCGGCATGTTATCCAGCCACACGCCCGGCGGGAAAATGTCGTTGGAGATATAGCCGCCCGGCTTTTCCAACAGCGTTTCGGCGATCCGGATCATGGTTGCGGTGGTGGCAAAACCGGTGATGGGCTCGCGCTGCATGTTATTGGCGGTGGTTCGGGTGTGCTCACGGACCGAAAACGCGTCCGGCTCGCTGCTCCAGTACATGCCCAGAACGATGGTGACCAGCAAGTAAATCACCAGCAGGATGAGAATGAACTTGCCGACCACGCCACTGCCACCGGCATAATCCTGAACGTCGTCTTTCCGATCCCTGAAATACTGTCTGATTTTGCCTGGCATAGACTGCTATTCCCCTGTCGATTGAAAGTCAGCCGCGAACGGGCGTCCAAGATGGTAACCCATGGCACCGTCGATACCCAGTTTGCTGAGGGTCGCGTATTCCGCCGCGGTCTCCACCCCGGTGGCGAACACCCTGACGCCCCGGCTGTGGGCAATGGACACCACGGACTCGAGGTAAAAACGGTTTTCCTCGTGGGTGTCTATATCGTGAATGAACGAGTTATCGATACGCAATGCCTGTACGCTCAGATTCCTGAGGTAGCTGAAGGGCACGCCACCAACCCCGAAGCGGTCCACCAGCACCGGTACCTGCAAACGCACCAGGGCGCGCACCAGCAAACCGACAGCGGTGCGGTGGTGGTGGATGATGTGCTCGGAAATGCCGATCCACAGGTTGGCCGCGGCCGGCCCGGCGGCCTCCAGGCGCGCCAGTAATTCCTTGCGGAAGGCCTCACTGGCCACCGAGGCACTGCCCAGGGATACCGCCAGGGGCCGGTCCGGACGCTCGGCCAGGCAGGCAAAAACCCGCTGCATCAACATGCGGTCGATGTCGGCGATCAGGCCAAAGCGCTCCGCCATGTGAATGAAGGCCCCGGCCTTGACCATGCCGCCCGGGCCCTCGATGCGAGAGAAGACCTGATGGTACAGGGGTTCGGTCCGATGCTCGCTGATCATTGGCTGCAACCACAGCGTCAGCTTGTCCTCGCGGATCGCCTCCTTGATGATGGCGCGCCAGGTTTCCTGGTTGTGGTGTTCGTCTTGTTCCGGTTCCGACAGGTGGCAATCGGACTCTTCACTTTCCTGGGCCAGCCGCAGGGCCTCATCCGCGGCCGCCAGCAGATCCCGGATGCCACGCCCCTCCTCGGTTCGGGCCAGGCCCGCATGCACGGCGGTCTCCATGGGGGCTGCCAGGTCGGCGTAAAGCCCATCGAGCTCCGCCACCAGCTCCCGGCACCAGACATTGGCGTCCGCCGGCATGGCGCCTGGCACGAAGATGGAAAACTCGGCACCGTCCCGGCGGCCAGCGAAAGCACCTATGTGCTGGGCCACAAAGCGATTCACCGCTTCGGCCGCAAGGATCAGCACCCGGTTCGCTTCACTGCGTCCATAGGCCTGGTTGTAACTGGCAAAGTCCGCCAGCTTGATCAGAATCAGCACTCCGGGTGCGGCTTTTTCCTCCGATTCCACCTCCACCTTCAGGCGTTGGTCAAAGGCATTCTGGCTCGGCAACCCGGTCATCGGGTCTTCGTTGTTCATCCGCCGCAGGTGCTGGATCAGCTTGGCCTGGCCCTCGAACAGCTGGCCCAGATCATCCGCCATCTGGTTCATGGCGGCGGTGACCTGATTCAGTTCCCGGGTCGACTGCACGTCCACCCGTTGCCGGAAATCCCGCTGGCCCAGCGCCTGGGCCTGGCGCTCCAAAGCCCGTAACGGCCGCAGCGTACGCTCCAGCAGAAGGAACAGAATGAACAAACCAGCACCGCCGAGCACCGCGGTGCTGGCGATCAGGCCGACGGTGATGCGCCACAGGTCGGTATAAGCGCGGCCCGGGTGGCTGACCACCTGGACTTTACCCAGGCGGCTCCAACCACGGACGACTTCCGCTTCCGCCACTGGTAGCCTGAGATTGGCCAGGGATCGAAACCAGCCGGGAACCGAACTGGTGGTCAGGGTCATGGTGCGGCCGGCCACCTCTTCACCCTGGTGATTCAGGTAGCGCACTGACAGATAGCGGCCGCTGTCGAACACGGCGTCGATCAATGACGAGGCAGCGACCGGGTCGCGAGCATCGATGGCATTGGACAGGGACAGCCCGACCGCCGTGGCACCGTCGTGGGCGTGACCGGCCAACTGCTCGGACACGTATGTGCGGAAATAGCCGTAGCTGGTGATAAAGCCCGCCACCAGCACCAACACTAGCAGGGAGCCGGTAAACAGCAATAGAATCGCCCGCAGGGTCGCTGCGCCCGAGTGCTTGAGTTCAATTGCGCTGTGGGTGTCTGCCATCACAGGTCTCTCTACAGGGCCCTCCACAGATCTCTCCGGCTGGCCTGGTGCCCGCGGGCCGGTGGATTGTGACTCACACCGCAGAGTTGACAAACATTTACAACAAGCAACCTGCGCCGACAACACTAAACACTATAGACTCTGCTAAGGGACTAAGGTGGAAAGATCGTCCCGACTGCAGGGGACCACCAATAACGAAAAACGATGGGCCAGAACACAATGAATGACGAGAGCCAGAAAGAGAAACTCAGGCAGCATTTCGCACGACGTGTGACAACCCAGGCTCGGGTTGTTCTCGACACCTGGCAGGAGATCCACAGAGACACCAGCCTGGCCGGCGCCTTTCGGGATGAGTTCGCCGCCGCCACCGATAAACTGGTGCGCTACGCCCAACGCTTTGAAATGACCAGCCATGCCGACGCCGGCAACCGGATTCTGGCACTGGTGAACCAGTGGCAGGCCGACACCGCCATGAGCGAAGATCTGGAGCGCCAGCTTGGGGACGCCATCGAGTCGCTGTCCCGCAGCACCCTGCGTCGCACCGACCAGGACAACGCCGAAACACCGCATCAGTACCGGCGCACCCCGGTGTACATCGCCCTGGCGAACGAGGAAATGGCCGGCCGACTGATTCGCCAGCTGGAATTCTTTGGATTTCGGGCGGAAGCCTTCAGTTCCGCCGACAAGCTGATCGACGCCTGCGCCCTGCACAAGCCTGAAACCATCCTGATGGACGTGAATTTTGACGGCGCGGTCAACGGTGGCATCGCCACCATTGAGCAACTGCAGGAACGCCACGACACGCCCATTCCCATCATTTTCATGAGCGACGAGGACGGTAGCATCGAGACCCGGCTGCGGGCATCCCGCTGTGGTGGCGAGGAATTCTTCTACCCTGCCGTCGACCCGGGCCAGCTGATCGAAAAGATCGAGACTTACACCCACGGCAACACTGTTGAGCCCTACAAAGTGCTGGTACTGGACGACTCCCGGGCCCAGGCCAAATACATGGAGACGGTGTTGCGCAAGGCCGGCATGACTGCGCACATCATCACCGACCCGCTGCAGATCATCCACGCGCTGGAGGAGTTCCTGCCCGAGATCATCATTCTCGACATGTACATGCCCGGCTGCACCGGCATGGAAATCGCCCGGGTGATCCGCCAGCAGGACCGATTCCACAGTGTGCCGATCATTTATCTGTCGGCGGAGGAAGACGTCACCAAGCAGCTGCACGCCATGAGCCTGGGCGGCGACGACTTCCTGACCAAGCCGATCGACCCCAAGCACCTGATCTCAACGATCCATAACCGCGGCCGCCGCGCCCGCTCGCTGCTGGCGCTGATGATCCGCGATAGCCTGACCGGGCTGTACAACCACACCCACACCCTGCACCTCCTGGAACAGGAAATCGTGCGGGCCAGGCAGAAGGAACATCCGCTGTGCTTCGCCATGCTCGACATCGACTACTTCAAGAAGGTGAATGACACCTTCGGCCACCCGATCGGTGATCGCGTGCTGCGTAGCCTGTCCATGTTCCTGAAACAGCGCCTGCGGAAAACCGACCACATCGGCCGGTACGGCGGCGAGGAATTCGCCATCATCCTGCCCAACACCCGGCCCAGCGATGCCCGCAATGTGCTCAACGAGATTCGCGAGCGCTTCTCGGAGCTGCTACAGCCGGCCGGAGACCGGGAGTTCAACGTCACCTTCAGCTGCGGTGTCGCCAGCTGGAACGACGACAGCTCCCAGGCTCTGTGCGAGCGTGCCGACCGCGCCCTCTATAGCTCCAAGGAACAAGGGCGCAACTGCGTGACCCTCGCGGACGACTGACCACCTTCAGTGCCGGGCAGCCCAATCTGATGCTGCCCGGCAGGCTCCAACACCTCTCCAAGACCTCCCCGGCACCTCGCCAGCCCCCAAGACGCTATGAAACCAACGTCGTATGGCGCCATCGCCCACCCTTTACGACAATGATTGTCATCAGAGGAAAGATTCCGCTTCGATTTTCAGCCTTGTTTTTACGACCAATGGACAACATGGATGTTTGTCAAAAAGTGTTGATCTGATTGAAACAAGCACGCACCATTATGGGAACGTGCTGTTATTTTCGGCGATCCTGTAAAAAATACATCAAGGCAGACTGAACCATGTCGACGATTCTTGTGCTCCATGGGCCCAACCTGAATATGCTCGGAACGCGCGAGCCGGAAGTCTATGGCCACGAGACCCTGAACGACATTGACGACCGCCTGCGTCAGTCTGCGGCAGACCAGGGACATCACCTGCTGCATCTTCAGTCGAACGCCGAGTATGAGCTGATCGAACGGGTCCACGAGGCCAGGGCCGAAGGGGTGGATTACCTGATCATCAATCCCGCCGCCTTCACCCACACCAGCATTGCCCTGCGCGACGCGGTACTGGCCTCCGGGATCCCGTTCATCGAAGTGCACCTTTCCAACGTTCATGCGCGGGAACCGTTCCGCCATCACTCGTATTTTTCCGATATCGCCGACGGCGTTATCTGTGGGCTCGGCAGCCAGGGGTACGATCTCGCCCTGCAGGCGGCCTTGCAGCGCATTCACCGATAGACCAGACAGAACGGGACTGGATTTACTATGGATATTCGCAAAGTTAAAAAACTGATCGAACTGCTCGAGGAATCCGACGTCGAGGAACTGGAGATTCACGAGGGCGACGATTCGGTCCGCATCTCCCGTCGCCGCGAGCAGGCTGCCGGCACCCAGTACGTAAGCCACTACCCGGCACCGGCGCCGCAGGCCGCCCCGGCCCAGGAAGCAGCGCCCGCACCGGCCGCTGAGAGCTCGGCTCCGGCCGCGCCAAGCGGTCACTCGGTCAAGTCCCCGATGGTTGGCACCTTCTACCGCGCCCCGTCGCCGACCGCCAAAGCTTTTGTGGAAGTCGGTCAGTCCGTCAAAGCCGGTGACGTCGTCTGCATCGTGGAAGCGATGAAGATGATGAACCAGATTGAGGCCGACAAGAGCGGCACCGTCAGTGAAATTCTGGTCGAGAACGGCCAGCCGGTGGAGTTTGATCAGCCTCTGATCGTCATTTCCTGAACTCGGTGATAGCTACTCATGGCCATGTTAGAGAAAGTTCTGATCGCAAACCGGGGTGAAATTGCCCTCCGGATCCTGCGCGCCTGCAAAGAGCTGGGCATCAAGACGGTAGCAGTGCATTCCAAGGTCGACCGTGACCTGATGCACGTGCGCCTGGCGGACGAATCGGTATGTATTGGCCCGAACAGCGCGCTGGACAGCTACCTCAACATCCCGACCATCATCAGCGCCGCCGAAGTGACCGACTCCGTAGGCATCCACCCGGGCTATGGCTTTCTCGCCGAGAACGCCGATTTTGCCGAACAGGTGGAAAAGAGCGGGTTCCATTTCATCGGCCCGAAAGCCGAAACCATTCGCCTGATGGGCAACAAGGTGTCGGCCATCAACGCCATGATCAAGGCGGGTGTGCCCACGGTGCCCGGCTCTGACGGCCCGCTGACCGACGACGAGGAGCGCACCCTGCGCATCGCCCGCGAGATCGGCTACCCGGTGATGATCAAGGCCGCCTCAGGCGGCGGTGGCCGCGGCATGCAGGTGGTGCATTCCGAGGCGGCCCTACTCAAGGGCGTGCAGATCACCCAGAGTGAGGCCCGCAACGCCTTCGGCGACCCGACCGTGTATCTGGAAAAATTCCTCGAGCGGCCGCGTCACGTTGAGGTTCAGGTACTGGCGGACATGCACGGCAACTGCATTCACCTGGGCGACCGCGACTGCTCCATGCAGCGCCGCAACCAGAAGGTGATTGAGGAAGCGCCGGCACCGAACATCAACCCCGAGTCCCGGGAGCGCACCCTCAAGGCCTGTGTCGACGCCTGTAAAGAAATTGGCTATGTCGGCGCCGGTACCTTCGAGTTCCTGTACCAGGACGGCGAGTTCTATTTCATCGAAATGAACACCCGGGTTCAGGTTGAGCACCCGGTGTCCGAGATGGTGACTGGAGTCGACATCGTGCGGGAACAGCTGCGCATTGCCAGCGGCCTGCCACTGCAGTACACCCAGGACGACATCCGCATTTCCGGACATGCCATTGAGTGTCGGATCAACGCCGAAGACCCGAAAACCTTCGTGCCCAGCCCGGGCAAGGTCAAGCACTTCCATGCCCCTGGCGGCAATGGCGTGCGGGTGGATTCGCACCTGTACAGCGGCTACACGGTACCGCCCTACTACGACTCCCTGGTGGCCAAGCTGATCACCTGGGGCGACGATCGCGAGATTGCCCGTCGCCGCATGAAGAATGCGCTGGACGAGCTGGTGGTGGAAGGTATCAAGACCAATCAGCCGCTGCACCGAAAACTGGTGCGCGACGGTGGCTTTAAACAGGTAGACTTCACCATCCATTACCTTGAAAAGCTGATGCGGGGCTAAGGTCCTGCATCGTTACTGCAGGAACCTCTATGCCCTGGATACAACTACAGATCCCAGCTGACCCGGACAACGCCGATCAGCTGGAAGATCTGCTCATGGAGATGGGCGCAGACGCCGTCTCCATGGAGGATGCCGCCGACCAACCGCTGTACGAACCCGACCCCGGCACCACCCCCCTTTGGAGCCAGACCACCGTTACCGGCCTGTTCCAGTCCGATCGCGACATTGATCAACTGTGCGCCGACGTCCGGGACGCCTGGCATCAAACCACCCAGCAAACCCTGCCGGACATTGATGTGAGCCTGGTGGAGGACAAGGACTGGGAGCGTGCCTGGATGGACGATTTCCAGCCGCTGAAGTTTGGCGAGCGCCTGTGGATTGTACCCAGCTGGCACGACGCGCCCGACCCGGACGCCGCCAATCTGATGCTGGACCCGGGCCTGGCTTTTGGCACCGGCACCCATCCGACCACCGCCCTATGCCTGGAATGGCTGGATGGCCAGGACATGACCGGCAAGCAGGTCACCGATTACGGCTGCGGCTCCGGCATTCTCGGCCTGGCCGCCCTGCTGCTCGGCGCCGACCACGTGGTGGGCGTCGACACCGATCCGCAAGCGCTGGATGCCAGCCGGGAAAACGCCCGCCGCAACGGGGTCGCCGACGACCGGTTGAGCCTGTACTTGCCGGAAGCCGAACCGACTACACAGGCCGACGTCATGCTGGCCAACATCCTGGCGCAGCCGCTGATTGGCCTGGCCCCGCACCTGGCCAAACTGACCAAGCCAGGCGGCGACCTGGTGCTGTCCGGGATCTTGTCGCACCAGGCGCGGGAAGTGATGGCCGCTTACGAGCCCTGGTTCATCATGGACGAGCCCGAACAACGGGAAGAGTGGATCCGCCTCACAGGACGGCGCCACGACGGATGACGACGGCCCCGGTAACGACTAAACTGCGCTCGCGGAGTTCGATATAGTTCGGTGTAGCCCCGACGCTTTCAGGATTGAAGCATGACCCAAAGCAGCCTGCAGACCCAATGCCCTAAATGCGAAACCCGATTTCGGGTGACCGACGATCAGCTTGGTATCGCCAAGGGCAAGGTACGCTGTGGCAACTGCCTCTCGGTGTTCAACGCCATTGAACACCAGGTCATTCCCAAGTCTTCGCCGGCCGCAGCCCCCGTCCAGAAAAGCTTCAACAGCGCTGGCGCGGCGGAGCTGCCGGATGAAGACTTTGTGTTTGCCGACAATCCAGAAGAGGACGCCAGCGAAGAGCGTTATGCCGGCACCAAACTGACCTTCTCCGATGACGAGCTGAGTGACAGCTTCCGCTCCATGGACGGTCAAGACGGGGACGACTTCCGGGAGCCAGTGGAGGACGATCTCACCAAGGACGCGGACGAGAGCTGGGCCGAAGCCATACTGCAGGAAACCGCCAAGCCGTCGACCACGTCACCGCTGCCATCGTCCAATCCGCCCGCCTCTGAGCCCGAGCCCTCCTGGGAAACGACAGAGCCGTCGTTTGAACCGGAGCACGAGCCGGAAGAGCCTTTCGGCGCCGCCGAGGCTTCGTCCGAGGCCCTTACAGCGCCCGTCGAGCCGGACACGCCGACGGACTCCGGCAAACCCCGATCCGAGCCGGAACCCGAAGACGATTTCTACGAATCCTTCGGTAACGACGCCGGGCTCGACTTTCCGGATCAGGACGACCGGGTCGACGAACCGCTGTCCGCCACCCTACCCTACGACGACCTGCGCCGTGAGCCAGTATCGGTTGGCAACGACGGTTCCAGCAAATGGCGCACGCTAACCTGGACCCTGGTGGTGCTGGCCCTGCTGGGCGTGTTGGTAGCCCAGGTAACCTGGTTCCAGTTTGACCGCCTGTCAGCGATTCCGGAGCTGCGGCCGTTTTACGAGCAGGGCTGTAAGCTGGCCGGGTGCGAACTGAAACCCCTGATCAATGTGGATGCGATCCAGAGCCGCAAACTGGTGGTTCGCACCGACCCGGAAAACCGCAGCCAGCTGGTAGTCAACGCCGTGATCATCAATCGCGCGGACTTCGAGCAGCCGTTCCCCGCCATTGCCCTGACCTTCTCAAACCTGAACGGTGACGTGGTGGCCCAGAGCATCTTTACCCCGGACGAATTCCTGGCCGGTGACGCCAAAGAGCTCAGCGCCATGCCCAAGGACACTCCGGTGCGGATTGCCATCAACATCCGCGATCCGGGCAAGGACGCGGTCAATTACAACCTGAACTTCCGCCCCCACAGTCCCTGACATGGTCAGCGAGCGTTTACTTGAAAGTGAAGCGCGAACGCCACCAAAGAGAACAAAAGTCAACCAGAGAGCACGAAAAATAATCAATTTTTTCGAGCGGTTGCCCCTTCAATCACGTGCCACCCGACGGTATCATTAGCGCCCTTCGGAACCTCGATCGATTATTTATTGATCAGTCGATCGGGGCCGACGTTCGCTAAACCCGCTGTGACACGGACTCAGATCATGCTGCCAACGGCAAAAATCGGGCCGTACACCCTGCCCAACCCGCTTATTGTTGCGCCTATGGCTGGCGTAACCGACCGTCCCTTCCGTCTGCTGTGCAGAAGGATGGGTGCAGGCTTGGCGGTGTCGGAAATGGTCATAGCGGACAGCAAGCTCTGGCACACGCGGAAATCGCAGACTCGTCTCAATCATGAGGGCGAGCCCGAGCCCCGCTCGGTGCAAATTGCCGGCGGTGACCCGGAGATGCTGGCCGACGCCGCGCGCCAAAACGCCGAGTTTGGCGCCCAGATCATCGACATCAACATGGGGTGCCCCGCCAAAAAGGTCTGCAACAAGGCGGCCGGCTCTGCGTTGATGAAAGACGAGGCCCTGGTTCGGGAGATCCTGACCGCCGTGGTCGCCGCGGTGGACATCCCGGTCACGCTCAAGATGCGCACAGGCTGGGATCGGGACAATCGAAACGCGCCGGTTATCGCGCGGATGGCCCAGGACGCCGGGATTCAGGCCCTGGCCATACACGGCCGCACTCGCGCCGACAAATACAACGGAGAGGCCGAGTACGACACCATCGCCGAGGTGAAATCCCAGGTTGAGATTCCGGTGTTCGCTAACGGTGACATTACCACCCCGGAACAGGCCAAGGCGGTCCTTGCCCACACCGGCGCCGATGGCCTGCTGATTGGCCGAGGTGCCCAGGGTCGGCCCTGGATTTTCCGGGAGATGCTGCACTACCTGGAAACCGGCAGCCATCTGGCGGAGCCGCCACTTGCGGAAGTGGAACAGATCCTGGTGGAGCATCTGGCCGCGCTGCACAGTTTCTATGGCGAACGGATGGGTGTGCGCATCGCCCGAAAGCACGTGGGCTGGTATCTGCAATCCCATGACCAGAGCAAAGAGTTCCGTAAACGCTTCAACGCTATCGAGGATGCGCTGGAGCAGAAAGACAGCATTCAACAGTATTTTTCAGGCTTACGAAATGGAGAGGTATTCGCAGCATGACCGCTGAGACTTTGGCAAATGACAACCTGAGCACCCCGGCCAATGAAGATATTCATCAGCTTCAAACCGTAAATGGCAGCGGTAACAGCGTCACCCTGCGTGACAGCGTGGAGGTGGCGCTGAAAAACTACTTTGCCCAGCTCGACGGAGCGCCGGTGACCGAGGTGTACCAGTTGGTGCTGTCCGAGGTCGAGGCGCCTCTGCTGGAGCAGGTGATGAAATACACCCGCAACAACCAGACCAAGGCCTCGACCATGCTCGGGCTGAATCGCGGCACCCTGCGCAAGAAGCTGAAGCAATACGGTCTGCTATAATCCAGACACCCTGACTTGATAAGGGCCTCCCGGAAACTTTCGTGAGGCCCTTATTCGTTCATCCCCAGCAAAGAAAGTGACTCATGGCAAATCAGGCTAACACCCCCGTCCGTCGCGCATTGATCAGCGTGAGTGATAAAACTGGCATCGTTGACTTCGGTCGCGCCCTGACCGAACGCGGCATTGAACTGCTGTCCACCGGTGGCACCTTCCGCCTCCTCAAGGAAAACAACATCCCGGTGACCGAAGTGTCCGACTACACCGGCTTCCCGGAGATGATGGACGGCCGGGTCAAAACCCTGCACCCGAAAATCCACGGCGGCATCCTGGGCCGCCGCGGCACCGACGACGCGGTGATGGGCGAGCACGGCATCAATGCCATCGACATGGTGGTGGTCAACCTCTACCCGTTCGAGAACACCGTGGCCAATCCGGACTGCGACCTGGCCACCGCCATCGAGAACATCGACATTGGCGGGCCGACCATGGTGCGTGCAGCGGCCAAGAATCACAACGACGTTGCCATTGTGGTCAACGCTTCAGACTACAGCCGAGTCCTGAAGGAGCTGGAAGAGAACGACGGCGAGCTGAGCTACAGCACCCGCTTCGACCTGGCCGTGAAAGCCTTTGAACACACCGCCGGTTACGACGGTGCCATCGCCAACTACCTGGGCGGTCGCACCCCGGACAATGACAACGCCGACTTCCCCCGTACCTTCAACACTCAGTTCGTGAAGGTGCAGGACATGCGCTACGGCGAAAACCCGCACCAGCGCGCCGCGTTCTACGCCGAGCGCAACCCGAAGGAAGCCTGCGTCGCCACCGCCAAGCAGCTGCAGGGCAAGGAACTGTCGTACAACAACGTGGCCGACACCGACGCCGCGCTTGAGTGCGTGAAGCCTTTTGCCGACCCCGCGTGCGTGATCGTCAAGCACGCCAACCCTTGTGGCGTGGCCATCGGCGCCGACATCCGCCAGGCCTACGACCTGGCGTTCGCCACCGATCCGACCTCAGCCTTCGGCGGCATCATCGCCTTTAACCGGGAGCTGGACGCCGACACCGCGAAAGCCATCATCGACCGCCAGTTTGTCGAAGTCATCATCGCCCCGACCATCGCGCCGGAAGCGGTCGAGCTGGTGGCAGCCAAGAAGAACGTGCGTCTGCTGGCGTGCGGCGAGTTCAACGGTGAGCGGGCGCAAACCCTGGACTACAAGCGGGTTACCGGCGGTTTGCTGGTGCAAGACCGGGATCTGGGCATGGTGTCCATGGACGACGTCAAGGTGGTCACCGAGCGTCAGCCGTCCGAGGAAGAGCTGAACGACCTGCTGTTCGCCTGGGAAGTGGCCAAGTACGTGAAGTCCAACGCCATCGTCTACGCCAAGGCCGGCCGCACCATCGGTGTGGGCGCCGGGCAGATGAGCCGGGTGTACAGCGCCAAGATCGCCGGCATCAAGGCCGCCGATGAAAGCCTGGAAGTAAAAGGTTCGGTGATGGCATCAGACGCCTTCTTCCCGTTCCGCGATGGCATTGATGCCGCCGCCAAAGCCGGCATCACTGCGGTCATCCAGCCAGGTGGTTCCATGCGCGACCAGGAAGTGATCGATGCCGCCAATGAGCATGGCATCGCCATGGTCTTCACCGGCATGCGCCATTTCCGTCACTGATTCCGGACCAGCTAAAGGACTCCCAACATGAACATTCTTGTGATTGGCAGCGGTGGCCGTGAGCACGCGCTGGCCTGGAAAGCAGCCCAGTCGCCCAACGCCGAACGTGTTTTCGTGGCTCCGGGTAACGCCGGCACGGCACGTGAGCCGGGTCTGGACAACGTCGATATCGACGTCATGGACCTGAACGGCCTCGCCAACTTTGCCGCCGACAACAACGTCGGCCTCACCATTGTCGGGCCGGAAGCGCCCCTGGTTGCCGGCATCGTCGATCAGTTCGAGGAGCGCGGCCTGCGGGTGTTTGGCCCCAGCGCCGGCGCCGCTCAGCTCGAGGGCTCGAAAGCCTTTACCAAGGATTTCCTGGCTCGCCAGCAAATCCCAACCGCGGCCTACGCCAATTTCACCGACGTCGACGAGGCCCTGGCCTACGTCCGCGAACAGGGCGCGCCCATTGTGGTCAAGGCCGATGGCCTGGCCGCCGGCAAAGGCGTGATCGTGGCCATGACTCTGGCCGAAGCCGAAGACGCCATCCGCGACATGTTGGCCGGCAACGCCTTTGGCGATGCCGGTAGCCGCGTGGTGATCGAGGAATTCCTGGACGGCGAGGAAGCCAGCTTCATCGTCATGGTCGACGGCGAGCATGTACTGCCCATGGCCACCTCCCAGGATCACAAGCGCGTAGGCGATGGCGACACCGGGCCCAACACCGGCGGCATGGGCGCCTACTCGCCAGCTCCGGTGGTTACCGCCGATGTGCACCAGCGCATCATGGATGAAGTGATCTACCCCACCGTGCGCGGCATGGCGGCCGAAGGCCATCCCTACAAGGGCTTCCTGTACGCCGGCCTGATGATCGACGGATCCGGCGCGCCCAAGGTGATCGAATTCAACTGCCGCTTCGGCGATCCGGAAACCCAGCCGATCATGTTGCGCATGCAGTCGGATCTGGTGGAGCTGTGCGGCGCCGCCATCGACGGCAAGCTGGACCAGTGCCGCTCGGACTGGGACGACCGCGCCTCGGTTGGCATTGTGCTGGCCGCCGGTGGCTACCCGGGCAGCTACAACAAGGGCGACGCCATTACCGGTCTGCCAGAGACTGAGGTAGACGGTGAGAAGGTCTTCCACGCCGGCACCAAGCTGGACGGCGACCAGGTGGTCACCAACGGCGGCCGGGTACTGTGTGCCACCGCCCTGGGCAACAGCGTGACCGAGGCCCAGCAGCGGGCCTACGAACTGGCGGCCAAGATCCAGTGGGACGGCGCCTTCTATCGCAAGGACATTGCATTTCGGGCCATTACCCGAGAGCAAGGCTGATCCAGCCCACGGATTCCGAGCCCGGTCATTGACCGGGCTTTTTTTTGGGTTACCGTTAAACCCGTTCGGCCCACCTGCCATGGTTTAACCACACCCGGGAGTCCAGTTCATGATTCGCACCCGCCGTTTTGGCTTGTCGTTGTTGCTTCTTGCCGCCGTGCTTGTCAGCGCCTGCTCACGCCAGAGCATATACGAGGCCGCGATTCACCTGGAACGCAGCAGCTCCGGACTCGAGGCCGACACGGTGCAAGTGGGCGACCTGGAGATCGCCTACCTGCGCAACAGCAAAGCCAACGACGGCGACGCCATAGTGCTGGTACATGGATTTGGCGCCAACAAGGACAACTGGACCCGGCTGGCTGACCACCTGACCCGGGAGTTCAACGTCTACGCCATCGATCTGCCCGGCCATGGTGAGAGCAGCAAGCCGCTGGACCTGGATTACTCATTGCCAGAACAGGCCGAGCGTTTGGCCGGCATTCTGGAGGCCCTGGCCATCGAAGAATCCCATATGATGGGCAATTCCATGGGCGGTGCCATTACCGCGCTTTATGCCGCGCGCTACCCCGAACGCCTGAAGACCGCCGTGCTGTTCGATCCTGCCGGTATTTACGAGCACGACAGCCAACTGGTGGAACAGGTACAGAATGGCAACAATCCGCTGATCCCGAGCCAGCCGGGCGACCTGGAGCAACTGATGGACTTTGCCCTGGAGCAAAAACCCTTCGTGCCCTGGCCGATACTCGAGGTGATGGAGCAAAAAGCGATCGCCAACCTGGCGGTGAACCGGGTGATCTTCGACGCGATCCGGAACAGCGACTACGCCCAAAGCTTTCGCGACCAACTGTCACAGATTGAGGACCCGGTGCTGGTGATCTGGGGCATTGAAGACCGCGTCATCAACTACCGCAACGGCGAGTTGTTTGTGGCCGCCATTCCCGATGCCCGACTGGAGTTGATGGCCGACATCGGGCACGCGCCCATGATTGAAGCCCCGGATCACTCCGCCCGCCTGGTTCAGGAATTTCTCGCCGGCAACCTCTGAAGCCACCGTAATCTGAATAAATTCAGCAGGATTCTACTTCCGGCGACTACACCAGGCGGGTGAAACGAGCTAGCCTTCAGACATCTGCCCGTTTTCCTGAAAAAGACTGATTCATGCCCGAAGCTCTCTGGATATCCTTCGCCTTTGTTCTTGGCTTACTGGTCAAAGGCGTCGGCCTGCCCCCTCTGGTGGGTTATCTGGCGGCGGGATTCCTGCTGAGCGGCCTATCTGCGGCCACTGGCCTCGCCATCGAGGCCACCGAGGCCCTGAGCCACATTGCCCACCTGGGCGTGCTCCTACTGCTGTTCACTGTTGGCCTGAAACTCAAGCTACGCTCCCTGGTCAGCCCGGAGGTCATCGGCGGTAGCCTGGTGCATTTTTTTATTACCTGCACGGTGTTCACTCCAGGCCTTTATTTGCTCATGGATGTGAGCGGGCAAACCGCACTGATGCTCGCGGTCGCCCTGTCGTTCTCCTCGACGGTACTGGCGGCCAAGGTGCTGGAATCGAAACGGGAACTGCGGGCATTTCACGGCCGGGTCGCCATTGGCATCCTGATCATGCAGGACCTGATTGCGCTGGTGGTGATGAGCCTCGCCGCCGGCCAAACGCCCTCGCAATGGGCCCTGGTGGTTTTTGGCCTGCCGCTGCTGCGGCCATTGCTGTGCCGCCTGCTGGATGCCAGCGGCCACGACGAACTGCTGGTCCTGCTCGGACTGCTGGTGGCCCTGGTGCTGGGTGGCTACGGGTTCGAATCGGTGGGGTTAAGTTCGGAATTGGGTGCCCTGATTTTTGGGGCCATGCTGGCCAAGCACCCCCGTGCCCAGGAACTGTCGAAATCCCTGTGGAGCGTGAAGGAGGTCTTTCTGGTCGCCTTCTTCCTGCAAATTGGCATCGGCGGTCTGCCGGACCAGCAGTCACTGGTCTTTGCCCTGATCGCCGCCCTGGTGCTGCCACTCAAGGGCGTGCTGTTTTTCTTCCTGTTGCTGCTGTTCCGCCTGCGGGCGCGCAGTGGCTTTCTTAGCGCCCTGGCGCTGACCAATTACAGCGAGTTTGGCCTGATCGTCGCCAGCGTCGCGCTGCCGGACTGGTTGGTGCCACTTGCCATCTCAGTGGCAATATCGTTCATGATTTCCGCGCCCCTGAACCGCTTTGCCCACGCCATTTTTGAACGCTATGGCTCTGGTTTGAGCCAGTTTGAAGGTCAAAAACATCATCCCGACGAACAGCCGCTGTCACTGGGCAACACCCGGGTCTTGATCATGGGCATGGGCCGCACGGGTACCGCCGCCTACGACTGGGTAGCAAAGCGGGAGCCAGACCTGATGGGGCTGGATTCCGACCCTGCCAAGGCGGTCAAGCATCAGAAGAAAGGACGCAATGTGGTGTTCGCCGACGCCGAGGATGCGTCCTTCTGGCACGGCCTGCACATGCCCGAGGTACACTCGGTGATCCTCGCCCTGGGTGACATCGAGGGCAAACTGATCGCCGCCCGCATGCTGCGCAAGCTCGGCTTCCGCGGTTACATCGTCGCTCACACCATGTACC
>JBPEXK010000019.1:0-1100 GCA_052031745.1 Marinobacter sp.
GTTCCGGTGTCATGTTCAGGTTGATGCCGGCCTTCTCGATCAGGTCGGCGCTGCCGCTCTTGGACGACACCCCGCGGTTGCCGTGCTTGGCCACGTAACCGCCGGCGGCGGCGACCACGAAGGCCGAGGCGGAGGACACGTTGAACAGGTTGGAGCCATCGCCACCGGTGCCGACGATGTCGATCAACGGTTCGGCCTTCACGGTAACGCCGGTCGCCAGCTCCCGCATGACTTCGGTGGCCCCGGTGATCTCATCTATGGTTTCACTTTTCAGGCGCAGTCCCATCAGAAAGGCACCGATCTGGGCGTCGGTGGCTTCACCCTTCATGACGATGCGCATGATCTGTTTCATCTCGTCCCGGGACAGGTCCAGGTTGGAGGCAATCCGGTTCAGAGCTGCTTTCATGTCCATGGTGTGGGGCTCTCCGTTGTGTTTGGCGGTTCAGCGTCGCAGGAAGTTGCGCAGCAGTTCGTGGCCCTGTTCGGTCATGATCGACTCGGGGTGGAACTGTACACCTTCGATCGGCAGGGTCTTGTGCCGTACGCCCATGATCTCCTCGATGGAGCCGTCGTCGTTGCGGGTCCAGGCGGTGACTTCCAGGCAGTCTGGCAGAGTGTTCTGGTCGATCACCAGGCTGTGGTAGCGGGTGGCCTGGAGCGGGTTGCTCAGGCCCCGGAACACGCCGGTGTCTTGGTGATACACCGGGGACACCTTGCCGTGCATGACTCGGCCGGCGCGGATGACGTCACCGCCGTAGACCTGGCCGATGGCCTGGTGGCCCAGGCAGATGCCCAGGATCGGCAGCTTGCCGGCGAAGTGTCGAATCGCGTCCATGGACACCCCGGCTTCGTTCGGGGTGCAGGGGCCCGGAGACACCACCAGCCGCTCGGGCTTCAGGGCCTCAATCTGCTCCACGGTGATCTCGTCGTTGCGGTAGACCTGGACGTCGGCGCCCAGTTCCGCCAGGTACTGCACGATGTTGTAGGTGAAGGAATCGTAGTTATCGATCATCAGCAACATAAATCGTTCCTCCGCCTCAGTGGTCGAAATCGTTGTAGGTCATGGCCACCGCCCGGAAAATGGCGCGGCCCTTGTTCAT
>JBPEXK010000196.1:0-2859 GCA_052031745.1 Marinobacter sp.
CGTCACCCTCGGGAACGCAAAAAAATGGCGGTGGTCCCCACCGGCAAGCCTGCGGTGACCCATTACCGTTTGGCCGAACGCTTTGCCGCCCACACCCACGTTCGCTGTAAGCTGGAAAGTGGCCGCACCCACCAGATTCGGGTGCACATGGCCCACGTCAAACATCCCCTTGTAGGTGACCCTGCCTACGGCGGCCGTCTGCGGCTGCCCAAGGGCACCACCGAAGAGTTGCGGGAAGCCTTGGCGGCTTTCAATCGGCAGGCGCTTCATGCCCGTCAGCTCACCTTGGAACACCCGGAAACCGGGGAAATCCTGACTTGGGAAGTCCCATTGCCAGAGGACATGACCGAACTGATGGCAGCGCTTCGCAAGCATGCTCAGGAATTGGAGAGCCATGACTTCTGAATTGGGCTTGATCCTGCCTGACTGGCCGGCGCCCGGTCGGGTCCGTGCGGCCAGCACCACCCGGCAAGGAGGAGTCAGTGCGCCCCCCTGGGATTCGCTCAACCTTGGCCTCCATGTCGAGGACGACCCGGGGCGAGTGGCGAAGAATCGACAACGGCTTGCCGAAGAACTGAAGCTGGCGCCGGACTCTTTCGGCTGGCTGGCTCAGGTGCATGGCACCGATGTGGTATCCCTGCCGGTGTCTGGTGTGCCTGAGGCGGACGCGGCCATCACCGATCAGCCCTGGCAGGTATGCGCCATTCTGACTGCCGACTGTCTGCCGGTGCTGCTTTGCGATCAGGCTGGAACCCAGGTAGCGGCCGCTCATGCGGGCTGGCGCGGACTGTGTAACGGCATCCTCGAACAGGTATTGGGCGAGTTTTCCTGCCCGGCCGGCGAACTCATGGCCTGGCTCGGCCCGGCTATTGGGCCCGATCAATTCGAAGTCGGTGCCGAGGTCTGGCAAGCTTTTATCGCAGCTGATGCCCGCGCGGAAGAGGCATTCATCGCGTCGGATGTCCGCCCCGGTCATTTCATGGCGAACATTTACCAACTGGCCCGGCAGCGGCTGGAGCGGGCCGGCGTCGGTGCCGTCTATGGCGGCGGGTTGTGTACTGTGTCGGACCCTGAACGCTTTTACTCCTATCGCCGGGATGGTCGCACCGGTCGCATGGCCACCCTCATCTGGCTCGACTCCTGAACCCCTGCCGCTGCCCCGACTGACGCCGGTCAACTTCCTCACAGGTTGCGCTTGTGGCCGCTTGAAGTCCCCAGGCTTGCCCCTACATTAAATTCAAAGACGAACGGAAGCCGGTCGGGCCCAATGCCTAACCGCTCTTCCGGATCTACGATTTGGGGTACAGGATCTATGAGAATCGACAAACTAACCAGCCGGTTGCAGACCGCGCTTGCGGATGCCCAATCCCTTGCGGTGGGCAAGGACCACAATTTCATTGAGCCGGTGCACCTGATGCAGGCGCTGCTGGATCAGGACGGCAGTGCCATCAAGCCTCTGCTCAAGCAGGCCGGTGCTGAGCCGGGCCGCGTGCGCCAGGCCATCGCCCGGGAGCTGGAACACCTGCCGGAAGTGAAGGGGTCGGCGGGCGACGTGGCCATGTCCAACGACATGGGACGGCTGTTCAACATCGCCGACAAGCTGGCGCAAAAACGCAAAGACCAGTTCATCTCCAGCGAACTGATGCTGCTGGCGGCCCTGGAGGACCGGGGCTCGCTTGGTCGAATTCTGCGCGAGCAGGGTGTCGACAAGGCCGCGTTGGAAAAAGCCATTGACGACGCCCGGGGCGGCGAATCCGTGAATGATGCGGGCGCTGAGGAAAATCGCCAGGCACTGTCCAAATACACCATCGACCTGACCGAGCGGGCCGAAGAGGGCAAGCTCGACCCAGTGATTGGCCGCGACGACGAAATCCGCCGCACCATTCAGGTTCTTCAGCGTCGGCGCAAGAACAACCCTGTGCTGATCGGTGAGCCGGGCGTGGGTAAAACCGCCATTGTTGAGGGCCTGGCTCAGCGCATCGTCAATGGCGAGGTGCCCGACGGCCTTAAAGACAAAAAAGTGCTGTCCCTGGACATGGGCGCCCTGATCGCCGGTGCGAAATTCCGCGGTGAGTTTGAGGAGCGCCTGAAGGCGGTGCTCAATGAGCTTGCCAAGCAGGAAGGCCAGATCATTCTGTTCATCGACGAAATCCACACCATGGTTGGCGCCGGTAAGGCCGAAGGTTCCATGGACGCCGGCAACATGCTTAAGCCGGCATTGGCCCGGGGCGAACTGCACTGCGTGGGTGCCACCACCCTGGATGAGTACCGGGAGAACATCGAGAAGGACGCTGCCCTGGAGCGCCGGTTCCAGAAAGTCCTGGTCAGCGAGCCCAACGAGGAAGACACCATCGCGATTTTGCGTGGGCTCAAGGAGCGCTACGAGGTGCACCACGGTGTCGAGGTGACCGATGGCGCGATCATTGCCGCCGCCAAGTTGTCGCACCGCTACATCACCGATCGGCAGCTGCCGGACAAGGCCATCGACCTGGTCGATGAAGCCGCGAGTCAGATCAGGATGGAAATGGATTCCAAGCCGGAGGCACTGGATCGCCTGGAGCGTCGGCTCATTCAGCTCAAAATCGAGCGGGAAGCCCTGAAAAAGGAAACCGACGCGGCATCCAAGAAGCGGCTGGAGGAGCTGTCGACTGTCATTACCGGTGTTGAGCGCGAGTACGCCGATCTGGAAGAGGTCTGGAACACCGAGAAGGCGGCCCTGCATGGTTCCCAGAAGATCAAGAGCCAGCTCGAGCAGGCCCGTATAGATCTGGAAAACGCCCGTCGGGCCGGCGATCTGGGCAAGATGTCTGAGTTGCAGTATGGGCAGATCCCGGAACTCGAACGTCAGCTCGACATGGC
>JBPEXK010000197.1:0-9711 GCA_052031745.1 Marinobacter sp.
AGCCGTGGGCGATGGCGGCCGCCAGGGTCTGATGGTCGTCGGGCAGTGAGTCCAGACTGTAGGCCACCGAAGTGGCGGCCGATGGCCGGTAGTAAACCTCGTTGACCAGATCCTTGTCGACCACCCAGCGGACGGTGTCCGATGGGATAGCGTGAGTGCTTACTTCGCCCAGTAAGTCCGTGCCCGGGCGGGCGACGTCGATCAGGGCCAGTAATCGATAGGCGCAGTTCTCGTCAAAGAAGTAGTAATCGAAGTTGTGGTCGCGGATTTCCCAGGCGTGGGCCAGAAGCAGGTCCACCTCGGGTTGGCTCAGGTTCAGCCGGTATTCCCACAGGTCCCGGTGTTCAATGTCTGAATACAGCCGGATTTTCTCGTAGTAGGGCTGCACCGTGGTGATGCCGGGGTAGCCGCCGAAGATGCCTTTGTAGGCAAACAGGATCTCGCTGTCGTGGGCTTCGGCATCGGCGGCGTAGGAGATGGTGTTGGCCAGAAGCAGGTTAGTCTCGTCGTCATCCTGGGGCGGGTCCAGCCGCAGAAAGGTGTGGCCAAACATGGACGACGGGCTGTTCAGATAGGAAGCGGCAAACACCAGGGTTACCGTCTCGGTGTTCAGGGTTTCGGTCCAGTCCTCGTACGCCGGGCAGTTTACGGCGGGCAGAGACAGGTCCAGGCGCTTGGCCAGCCAAGCGGTGCGGGCTGGGAAGCGACACTGAGCGTGTTGATCGCCGGTGCCTGGCTGCTGAATGGCGGCGAGGGTGGCCTTCAGCTCCAGCGCCGGTGAATGCCGGCCGCCGTTACTGAGAAAAAAGCCCGGGTCGTCGGCCTGGCTGGTGTAACCGTCACCGAAGGTGTCCGGCTGGTAGTGGCCCAGGGTCAGCCACGCGGGGTCCAGGTGCAGTGTGTCGATGTCTGGTGATGCCGCTGCCAGGGCAGGCGCGGAAATGGCGAGCCAGCCCAGTGCCAGCCCGTGGCGAAACAAATGACCCATGGGTGATGTTGGTGTCCGAATGGTGGAGCGAGTGAAGCAGGTTGGTGCGCCGTCCTTGGCACATAAGCATCCCTGCACGCGATGGCTTTAGGCAGCCACGTACTTGCTCAAGGTCTGATTTTGCTCCAGCAGAGCCACGATGGCGTCAACGGCTTCGCCTGAGGTGGTGTCAGAGCTGGGGAAGATGGTGGCAAAGTTGTCCTGCAGTACCTGGCGGAAGGTGTCGCGGTCAGCGGCATCTACACCCAGCAGCACGGCCAGGGTGTCGAGGTTCTCACCACTGCCCCGGGACATGTCACGGGCTACTTTGTCGATGTTGCTGTCCATGTACATGGCCATGGATTGCACCGATTGGTTGGTCTGACAGCCCAGGGTTCCGGTGGTCATACCGAAGGTCTGGTTGCCAAAGGTGCCGTTGGTGGTGGCAGCCAGTACGTGTGGGGCAATACCGGACTGTCCTTTCCAGATCATGGCGCCAACCCCACAACCAGGCTGTGCGAAGGCCATGGAGGAAGCACCGAGAAGAATTGCACCTGCGATCAGTTTTTTCATTGTCCACTCCTTTATGTGGTTTTTCTGTCGTCGCATACCGCGTCACCCGTTGAGGGTGGCTTTGCGGAAACGGCCCTGACTGGTTCGTGTGGAGACCGGTTGACCGTCCGCTTGAGTATAGTGCAAATCCTTCAGACGCCAACCTAAACGCCCCTGAGTATTTGATTTAGCCTGAAATTTTGGCCTTCAAGCACGCTTTTCGGAATGCCAGGCACAAAAAAACCGGCGCGAGCGAGGCAGGCGCCGGTTTTCGGGGAGGCGGTGGTTCAGCCGCCCAGGTAGGCGTTCTGAACCTCCGGGTTGGCCAGCAGGTTCTTGCCGGTGTCCTGGAGCCGGATCTTGCCGGTTTCCAGCACATAGCCACGGTCCGCCAGGTTCAGCGCCTGGTGGGCGTTCTGCTCCACCAGGAACACGGTGATGCCTTCGTCCCGCAGGTGGCCGATGATCTCGAAGATCTGCTTGATCACCAGCGGCGCCAGCCCCAGGGACGGCTCGTCCAGGATGATCATGTTCGGCTTGCTCATCAGGGCCCGGCCAATGGCCAGCATCTGCTGCTCACCACCGGACATGGTGCCGGCCCGCTGGTGCTCCCGTTCCTTCAGGCGCGGGAACAGGTCGTAGACGTGGTCCTGGCTCTTACGGATCTCGGCCTTGGTGTTGAAGAACCCGCCCATGTGCAGGTTCTCTTCCACGGTCAGGCCGGAGAAGATCCGGCGGCCTTCGGGAACAATCGCGATGCCCGAGCGCATGATCTGCGCCGTGGGCTCCCGGGTGATGTCCCGGCCTTCGAGAATGATCCGGCCCGAGCTGGCCTGGGGATTTCCGCACACGGTCATCAGCAGGGTGGTCTTGCCGGCGCCGTTGGCACCGATCAGCGAGACGATCTCACCTTTTTTGACTTCAACCGAGACGCCGTGCAGCGCCTCGATCTTGCCGTAGTGGGTGTGGACATTTTCTAGTACAAGCATGGTTCTTCCTCAGGCCTCGCCCAGGTAGGCTTTGATCACGTCGTCGTTCTGGCGGATTTCGTCCGGCGTGCCACTGGCCAGGGGGCGGCCCTGGTTGATGACGTTGATGCGGTCGGAAATATCCATAACCAGGCTCATGTCGTGCTCAATCAGCACCACGGAAACGCAGTAGTCCTCTTTCAGGCTGACAATCAGCTGGTTGAGGTCCTTGGTTTCCGCCGGGTTCAGGCCGGCTGCCGGCTCATCGAGCATCAGCAGCTTGGGCTCGGTCACCATGCAGCGGGCAATCTCCAGGCGGCGCTGCTGGCCATAGGCCAGGTTGCCGGCTTCCCGGTTGGCGAGGTCCATCAGGCCCACACGGTCCAGCCAGTAGGCGGCGCGGTCCAGGGATTTCTGCTCCCGCTCCCGGTAGTTGGGGGTCTTCAGCAGGCCCGCCACCAGGTTGGTGTTCAGGTGCCGGTGCTGGGCGACCAGCAGGTTTTCCACTACGGTCATCTGGTTGAACAGACGCACGTGCTGGAAGGTGCGCACCATGCCCAGGCGGGAGATTTTGTAGTCCGGCTTACCCTGGACTTCCTGACCCTCGAACAGGATCTGGCCGCCGGTGGGCTTGTAGAAACCACTCATGCAGTTGAACACGGTGGTTTTGCCGGCCCCGTTGGGGCCGATGATTGAAACGATTTCCCGTTCCTGTACGTCCAGAGACACCTGGTCCACGGCCAGCAGGCCGCCAAAGCGCATGGACAGATTCTTAACTTCAAGCATCGTCCATCACTCCTGCTTTTTCAGTTCAATGTGAATACGGCGCATCGGCATCAGGCCCTGGGGGCGCCACACCATCATCAGCACCATGGCGGCGCCGAAAATCAGCATGCGGTATTCGGAGAATTCACGGGCCAGCTCGGGCAGGATGGTGACCGCAATGGCCGCCAGTACCACGCCAATCTGGGAGCCCATGCCGCCCAACACCACGATGGCGAGGATGATGGCGGACTCCAGGAACACGAAGGATTCCGGGCTGATAAAGCCCTGCTTGGACGCAAACACGGTACCGGCAAAACCGGCGAAGAAGGCGCCGATGGTGAACGCCGACAGCTTGACCGCGGTGCGGCTCAGGCCCAGGGAACGGGCGGCGATCTCGTCTTCACGAAGGGCTTCCCAGGCGCGGCCTACCGGCATGCGCATGAAACGACGGATGACCAGGGCGGTGAATACCGCCAGTACCAGGGCAATCAGGTACAGGAAGATCACCTTGTGCTCGCCGCTGTAGGCAATACCAAAGGTTTCGTGGAACGAGGTGTTGCCTTCCTCCTTCACCCGCCGGCCGAATTCCATGCCGAACAGGGTCGGGTCGGGGATACCGCCGATGCCGTTCGGGCCGCCGGTGAGGGTGGTCCAGTTGTTCAGCAGGATCCGGATGATCTCACCGAAGCCTAGGGTCACGATGGCCAGATAATCCCCTCGCAAGCGCAGTACCGGGAAACCCAGCACCAGGCCAAACAGGGCAGCCAGCAGCGCGCCAATGGGCAGGGCAAACCAGAACGAAACCCCCAGGTACTGGGACAGCAGGGCAAAGGTGTAGGCACCGACGGCGTAGAACGCGACGTAACCCAGGTCGAGCAGGCCGGCCAGGCCCACCACCACGTTCAGGCCGAGGGCCAGCATGATGTAGATCAGCACCAGGGTGGCCAGGTCGACTGCGCCCCGGGACACGAAGAAGGGCCAGAACAGGGCCAGCACCACGATGCCGGTGAGCACCCAGGACTCAATCTTGGCGCGACGGTTCTCCGCCATGGGCTCCTTGTGCTTGCCGGCGGTCAGGCTGGTGAGATCGCCGAACCTGCCCATGATGTTGTCCCGGAACAGCTGGAACAGGAACACCACCAGTGCGGCGATCAGCACGCCGATAATGGTCATGGTTTCGGCGCCCACGATGGTCACGCTGATGCCCTGGGCTTCCAGATTGAAGCCCAGAATCGGGTAGGAAATGATCAGGGTAATGAACGCGCAGAAGAGCGCGTGTTTGAAATTGTGAACAGCCATCAGATCTTCTCAACCTCCGGTTTGCCGAGCAGGCCGGTGGGTTTGAACAGCAGAATGAGGATCAGCAGGCCAAAGGAGACCACGTCCTTGTATTCGCCACTGAGGTAGCCGGAGGTCATGCTCTCGGACACGCCGAGAATCAGTCCGCCCAGCATGGCGCCGGGGATACTGCCAATGCCACCAAGCACCGCTGCGGTAAAGGCCTTGAGGCCGGCAATGAAGCCGAACAGCGGGTCCACGGAACCGTAGTACATGCCCAGCAACAAGCCGGCCACGGCCGCCAGTGCGGCACCGATGACGAAGGTGGCGGAAATAATCCGATTGGTGTCGATGCCCAGCAGGTTGGCCATGCCCAGGTCCTGAGACACCGCGCGGCAGGCGCGACCGGTGCGGGAGCGGGAAATGAACAGGGACAGGGCGGTCATGCAGATCAGGGTGGTGATGAAGATGGTGATTTGCATGTAGGACAGGGACATCTGGAAGGCGCCTTCGGAGCCGAAGGTAAAGCCGCCGTCGATCAGGGCCGGGAAGCCAATGTTGCGGGAACCCTGGGCCAGGTGCACATAGTTCTGCAGGAAGATCGACATGCCGATGGCGGAGATCAGCGGAATCAGGCGGTGCCGTCCGCGAACCGGTCGATAGGCCACCCGTTCCACCGCCCAGCCCATGGAGCTGGAAACGATCATCGCGCACACCAGGGCGACGAGGAGGATCAGGGGCAGCCAGGCAACGCCGAGGGAGGCCAGACCGGTGATGGCGATCAGCGCGGTGTAGGCACCGATCATGTAGATTTCACCATGGGCAAAGTTGATCATGCCGATGATGCCGTAAACCATCGTGTAACCGATGGCGATCAGGGCATAGGTGCTCCCGATCGTCAGCCCGTTGATGAGCTGCTGAAAGAAATACAGGAGGTCTTGCATTGTTGGAAAACTCCGAAAGCCTGCTCCCTCCACTACCGCACGCCGTATCCGGGATAACCGGACCGGGAATGGGGGAGGTTCAACAGGAGCCTAGAAAAACACCTTCTCCCGGATCGCGGTGAGAAGGTGCTCTCAAAATTACCGTTTGTTAACGATGGCGGCTTAGTTTACCGGAGTTTTACTTCCATCTGAATGCCATTCGTAGACAACGAACTCGAACGACTTCATGTCGCCGGCCTTGTCGTATTCAACGGTACCGATCGGGGTTTCGTAAGCACCACTGCGCAGGGCGGCGGCCACGTCGAACGGATCAGTGGACTCGGCCTTCTCGATGCCGTCAGCAATCAGCTGAACCGCAGCGTAAGAGGTCAGCACGAACGGACCGGACGGATCCTCACCCTTGCCTTCGAACGCCTTCACCAGCTCCTGGTTCTCGGCTTTCTGATCGAAGCTCGGTGGCAGGGTCACCAGCAGGCCTTCAGCGGCTTCGCCAGCAATGGTGTTGATGTCCTTGTTGCCAACGCCTTCCGGACCCATGAAGGTGGCGTCCAGGTCAGCCTGGCGCGCCTGGCGCAGGATCAGGCCCAGTTCCGGGTGGTAGCCGCCGTAGTAGACGTAGTCCACGTCGGCCTGCTTGAGCTTGGTGACCAGGGAGGAGAAGTCCTTGTCGCCGGCGGTGATGCCTTCGAACATGGCGATTTCAACGCCCTTGCCCTTCAGGGTGTCGCGCACGGCAGTGGCGATGCCTTCGCCGTACTGCTGCTTGTCGTGCACGATGGCAACGCGCTCAGGGTTCAGGCTGGCAATGTAGTTGGCGGCAACCGGACCCTGCATGCTGTCCAAGCCGATGGTGCGGAACACCAGTTCATAGCCACGCTCGGTGATTTCCGGGCTGGTGGAGGCCGGAGTCACCATCAGGATGCCTTCGTCCTCGTAGATGTCGGACGCTGGCTGGGTGGAGCTGGAGCACAGGTGGCCAACCACGAAGCGAACGCCGTCGTTCACCAGGTTGTTGGCAACGGTAACCGCCTGCTTGGGATCACACACGTCGTCGTATTCCACGCCGACCAGCTCTTCACCCATGACACCGCCGTTGGCGTTGATCTGCTGGATCGCCATGCGGGCGCCAGAGAACTGCATGTCACCGTACTGGGCAACCGGGCCTGTCATCGGGCCAGCGATACCGATCTGGATCTCGGCGGCGGCGTGACCGGCGCCCATGAGTGCGATGGAGGTGCTAACAGCGGTTGCGAGTTTTTTTACTGAGGTTCTCATTGGGTCTGTCCTGTTTGGTTCAGGGTTATTCTTGTGTTCTCAGAGAGTTAAACAAACACCACACCCTCCTGCTTGTCAAGCAGATCGGGCCAGAGTTTGCCTGTGAACACAGGGCTGCAAGGACTGGCGAATGCAAAAGCCGATCGCTTTCATTCGCAGTGCTTGCGAGCAAAGTCTGTGCCGCTCCGAGAGGTGTCACGCGTCCGTGCTTTCATCCTGGCCTGGGAAAACCAGCGTGCGGAAGCTTTCATGCTCGCGCAGGTGCTCGAAACTGAGGTCTACCGACGCATCATCGCGGTAGGCCTCTGAAATGTCGATGGCTTTTTGCAGTGTGGTGACCGCGTCTTCCCAGCGGCCAATCTCCGCGTAGGCGCACGCCAACTGGTAATGGGCGTGGCCATTGTCCGGGGCCAGCTTGAGCGCGCGCTGACACAGACTGATGGCCCACAGGGGTTCCTGCATCTCCAACACCGCGTCAGCCTTGTAGCTCAGCGCCTCAACGTCGTCCGGGCGCAGGTCGAGGATCTGGTCGTAGGCGGCGATCTTGTTCTGCTGGGAGGTTTCCTGGCTTGCCTTCAACCAGAGCGAGTGCACCTCGTTGGTGCGCTCAATCTCGGCCTGGTTCTGATGAATGATGTCGGATTTCTGCTTGAGCTGGTCCTCGATACCCTCCAGCCGCTTTTCGTATTCGACCACCAGTTCGTTCACCCGCTTCTCGGCCAGGCTGGTGAGCTGGTTACGCATATCGCGGATCGAGTTCCAGCCAATGACAACGAGGATGGAGGTGGCGCCGGCGATTAAGTAGAAGAAGTAAGTCACCGTGTCGGTGGCGTAGGACATGGTCTTGTCGGCAACTGACAGCTCTTTGTCCACGACCTTCTCGATCAGCTCGGCCCGGGTGTTCTGCATCTCTTTGCGCAAGGCCTTGGTCTCTTCCAGCAGATACAGCTCGATGAACGGTGTATACATCGGCTCATTTAGGTCCGACAGGGCAGCGGCGACGTCGTTTGAGGTCACATCCGGTTTGCCGCCCGGGCCGGTGGTCTCCGCGTCCTGGGCCTGCGCTTGGCCGACCATCGTTAACGCCATCACCCAGGCGGTCGCGAAAGCAACCCATGGGGCAGGGGATCGGGTCTTGGTGTCGGGGCGGGCGGAAAGGTCGGTGGCGAACCGCTGAAGGAATCGGCTGATCATGAAACGACGTCCGTTTTTTCGAATTTCGGAAAGGTGGAGACCATAGCATAGTGGCCGCGGGAAAAAATGCCCCAGCGGCGGAAATGACCGGGGATCCTGGCGAGTTCGGGCCCGCTAGGTGAAATTGGCGACTTGCAATTTACGGTGCAGAGACCTCTAATAGTTAGTGGTATAAATATTTTGGGTATTTTATGGGCTCAGCGGTACCTGAGCCGTCGTTTGAATGAGGCCAACGCCAATGGCGAGTAATAAGGCGGAAGGCGGCAAACCTTCCGAAGCCCAGCAGTCGAACCAGACCGGGTCAGCCAGTTCCGATCGGAGCAGTGCGGTTCACAATTACGAGCAGGTCCTGGTGGCGCTGCGGCGAGTGATCCGTGCCACCGACCTCCACTCCAAGCGCTTGAGTAAGCACGCCGGTCTCACCGGCCCCCAGCTGCTGATCATGCGCACCATTCGGGCCCTGGGTGAGGTGACCATCGGCACCATCGCCGATCGGGTCAGCCTGAGCCAGGCCACGGTGACAACCATCCTCGACCGCCTCGAACACCGGAACCTGGTGTACCGGGTGCGCAGCACTCAGGACAAGCGCAAGGTGCACGCCCATCTGACGGAACAGGGCGCGGAGATTCTGGCCCGGGCACCAAACCCGTTGCAGGAAGAGTTCATCAAGAAATTCCAGAGCCTGGACGAGTGGGAGCAGACCATGATTCTGGCCTCTCTGCAGCGGGTGGCTAACATGATGGACGCCGACGACATCGACGCCTCGCCTGTGCTCCATGTCGGCCCGGTGCTGCGGGAAGATGGCTGGAAGTCCGACCCGAAAACCTGATCGGTTGCCGGCGGAGCCTCGCGGCTCCGCCGGTGTCTTGGGTCAGTGAACGCTTGCGCCCTTGGGCGATTTAGTGCCGAAGCAGACCTGGAACACATCGTTGTAATGCTTGGCGAAGTTCACCGTCAGGCCCTCCCGCAGATACTCCGGCAGTTCGTCGTAATCGCCCCGGTTGGCCTCCGGCAGGATCAGGTTGCTGATCTTCTGCCGGCGCGCCGCAATGACCTTTTCCCGGATGCCACCCACGGGCAGCACCTGACCGGTCAGGGTCAGTTCACCGGTCATCGCGATGTTCTGCTGCGGCGCCTCCCGACGGGCGATGGACAGCAGCGCCGTGGCCATGGTGACGCCGGCGCTGGGGCCATCTTTCGGCGTGGCCCCCTCGGGTACGTGCAGATGCACGAAGGACTTGTCGAAGAAAGTCGGGTCGCCCTTGAACCGCTTCAGATTGGCGGACACGTAGCTGTAGGCGATTTCGGCCGATTCCTTCATTACCTCGCCGAGTTGGCCGGTCAATCGGAAACCGCGCTGGCTGGTATGAATCCGTGAGGCCTCGATGCTGAGGGTGGCGCCGCCCATGGCGGTCCAGGCCAACCCCGTAACCACGCCGATGCCCTTGAGGGATTTTTCCTTGCGAAATGCCGGCTGGCCAAGGTACTCGGCCAGATCCGACACACCGACTTTGATCGGGGTGTCGGGCGTCTCCAGCAGCTTCACAATGCCCTTGCGAATGATCTTGTGCAGCAGCTTCTCCAGGCTGCGGACACCGGCTTCCCGGGCGTAGCCCTCGATCACCTGCTTGATCGCGGCGTCGGTCAGATTGAGCTGCTTTTTCTTGAGCCCGGCTCGCTTTAGCAGGCGCGGCAGCAAGTGGTGCTTGGCGATGGCCAGCTTTTCCTCGGCGATGTAGCCGGACAACCGAATCACATCCATGCGGTC
>JBPEXK010000198.1:0-10757 GCA_052031745.1 Marinobacter sp.
TCTTCGACCTCCGGTCGGAAGTAATCCTCCCGCCGGAGCGACAGCCAATTGAAGGTTTCCAGGGAAAACAGCGGGCTGGTCTCGGTGACCTTGTGCCACTCGTCCAAATCCAGGGCCAGCATACCGGTGGTGTACTGGAACTCATGCTGGACCGGAAATTTGCGCCGATGCCGTACCGTACCCTCGAGCCACTGGCTGTTCATGGTTACAGCTCCAACCCGAACGCCTCAGTTACCCGCAGGGCGCTGCGGACGCCATCCTCATGGAAGCCGTTAAACCAGTAGGCACCACAGAAATGGGTGCGGTTTCGGTTGCCGATTTCATGATAGCGCCCCTGGGCGGCGACAGCGTCCAAGGTGAACACGGGATGGGCGTAGCTAAAGGTTTTTATCACTTTGTCCGGCGCTATGTCGTGGCTGCGGTTCAGGGTCACGCAGAAGGTTTCGGGTGCATCGTCGAAATTCTGCAGTATGTTCATATTGTACGTTACCGAAACCGGCTCGGTGCTGTGGGTCGGGATGTAGTAGTTCCAAGCTGCCCAAGCCCGGCGAGTATCCGGCAGCACGCTGCTGTCGGTGTGCAGGACCACATCGTTATGCTGGTAGCCGATGGCGCCGAGTATCTCCCGCTCCTGGTCGCTGGGGTCGGCCAGCATGGCCAGCGCCTGGTCGCTGTGGCAGGCCATGATCACCTGGTCAAACCGGTGAGTCTCACCAGCAACCGTAATGGTGACACCGTCGTCATCGCGGCGGACACTGCTGACCGGGCTGTTCAGGTGGGTGCGGTCACCCAGGCGCTCCATCATGCGGTTCACGTAGGTGGCGGAACCGCCGGAAATAACCCGCCAGGTGGGGCGGTCGTCCACCGACAGCATGCCGTGGTTATTGAAAAACTGCAGGAAGAACCGGATTGGGAACTGCTCCAGCACCACTTCCGGTGCCGACCAGATCGCGGCGCCCATGGGCACGATGTAGTAGTTGCGGAAATAGCGGGAATAGCCATTACGGGTCAGGTAGGCCCCCAGGGTCTCTTCATCGTCGATGGCGTTGGCGGCCAGGTCCGCCCGAGTTTCCTTGTTGAACCGGAGGATTTCCCGAATCATCTTCAGGAACGGCAGGTTCAGCAGATTGCGGCGCTGGGCAAACAGGGTGTTCAGACTGGTGCCGTTGTACTGCAGGCCGGTGGCGTTGCTGTCCACGCTGAAGCTCATGTCGCTCACCTCGGAGGCGACACCAAGCCGATCCATCAACCGGATAAAATTGGGGTAAGTCCAATCGTTGAAAACGATAAAGCCGGTGTTCACCGGCCAGGTGCGACCGCCCAGCTCAACCTGTTCGGTATTGGTGTGGCCGCCGGCGTAATCGGCGGCCTCAAACAGCTGCACGTCGTGATGTTCGGCCAACTGCCAGGCCGCGGTAAGGCCGGAAATGCCGGCACCAATGACGGCAATCCGCTGACGTTCGTTTGTCATTCACTGAGTTCCTGATTATTTGGTGGTGCTTTTCCGTGCCATGCCGGCCGCCATGCGATCGATCAGCGCCTGCGGGAGGGCTCCGAGCGCCCGTAGCGTCCAGGTAAAGCGTTTGGGGAAGGCGATTTCGTTCTTGCCCTTGGCCAGGCCACTGACGATCTGCTCGGCGGCGACGTCAGCCGAGACCAGAAATGGCATCGGGAAATCGTTTCGGTCGGTGAGAGGGGTTTTGACAAAACCGGGTGACACCACCACCACATCAATGCCCTCGCTGGCCAGGTCTGCTCTCAGTGCCTGGGCGAAGTAGGTTAGTGCCGCTTTCGAGGCGCCGTAACCCTCGGCCCGGCCAAATGGAAACCACCAGGCTGAGGAGCTGACGATCACCAGGGTGGCCGGCAACCCTTTGGCGCGAGTGCGGCGCAGCGCGGGCAGGGCGATGTCGACGCACCTGGCGGTACCGATGACGTTGGTGTGAATGTTCTTCTCGATCACATCGCTGCTGTACTCGCTGACGTCCAGGTACTCGCAGGTACCGGCATTGAGGATCGCCATATGCAAATCGCCCTGGTCTTCAAGCACATTGGCGATCGACTGCAGATCCTCTTTACTGGTGGTGTCACCCGGAGCCGCTATGATGCGCTCCGGAGCCATGGCCTTGAGCTCCTCCAGCGGTTGCTGCCGCCGACCGGTAATCACCAGACTGTGGCCGCCGCGGCTCAGGGCCTGGGTAATGGCCTCGCCGATGCCGGAGCTGGCACCGGTGATCCAGATGTTTGATTTCGCTTGCAGTCGCTCGCTCATCCAGCGTATCCCTTCACCAGGCGAATGATTCTGCCCACGATCGGCAGGTTCTCGTACAACAGTTGGCCGGCGTCGAAGTAATCCCGGTGGTAACACACCTTGCCGTCCTTTATCTGCAGCCGGCTGATGCCGTCTACGGCGATTTCACGTCCCTTGCGGATGCGCTTATGGCGCAAATGCATGACCCAGGGAATGGCGGCCGACGAGCCATTCACGACCGGCTCGGCAAAATCGAACCTGCAGGACAGGGCGTTGGCGTATGCGCCGGCAAAGTAACGGGTCAGCTCGTCCAGGCCGCGCACAGAACCCAGCGGGTCCTGGAACTGCACGTCCTCGCTGTACACTTCCGACAACTTGTTCAAGTTGCCTTTATCCAACTCGTTGAACAACTTGGTGAACTCGGCCAGGGTAGCTGGAACGGCCGAATTCTTCGATCCGACTTCGATGGCTGAGGCGGTTTTCATGCTCGCGTCCTCCTCGCTTTGTCCAGTGCACGGGTTTCGTCCTGGATGTGCTTGGGTATTGGATTGAGCTCCCAGATGATGCCCAGTCGCGACAGCAACCAGAGTCCGTACCAGGTGATATCGATTTCATACCACCGAAAGCCCTGACGAACGGATTGAGGCCAGCGGTGATGGTTGTTGTGCCAGCCTTCGCCCAAGGTCAGCAGGGCCAGCCAGAAATTGTTCCGGCTGCCGTCGGCCGTATCGAAACGGCGTTTACCCCAGACGTGGGAAAGCGAGTTGATCGATACCGTGGCGTGAAACAGCGCGACGGTTGAAATGAAGAACCCCCAAACCAGCAGCTGCAGGCCATTGGTGCCAAGGCCCGGGGCAAAATGGGCCAGCAGCTCGCCGAGGCCATAAATGCTCACCGCGGCGATGGCAGGCACAATAGAGTCAAAACGGTTGATGAACTTCAGTTCCGGGTACTTCATCCAGTCCCGCACCCGGCGTTCGTCCATGGCGAAACCGGCGTCGCAGGTAAACCAGCCCACGTGGGACCACCAGAAACCGCCGTGGTGTGGCGAGTGCAGATCCTGTTCCTGGTCTGAGTGCTGGTGGTGGTGACGATGGTGGGCGGCCCACCACAGAGGGCCCCGTTGGGCCGCGCTGGCGCCGAGTAGGGCGAATACGAACTGTGCCGGACGGCTGGTCTTAAAGGTCTTGTGGGCGAAGTAACGGTGGTAAAAACCGGTGATCGCGAACATCCGCAGCAAAAAGAAGCCGAGCGCGAACAGAGCGGCGAACGGACTCACGCCGGTGAACAGCGCCAGAAAGCAGGCCAGATGCAGCGCCAGGAACGGAATGACGCGCACGAAGTTAAAGGAACGGGAGCTGGTGTCGATGTGATCCGAACCCGCTGATGCGTCGAACCACCTCAGAATGTTTGTAAGCCAGGTTTGCACTCGGGTCATACCCTGTTTGCCTTTGTTTCTCGAAATGTTTCTTGGAATGAACTCTTACAGCGTGTCCATCCGAACTGAACGAACATTGCGCTTGCAGGGTTTTACGATTTAACTCCTCGTTTTGGATGCACAATCCCTTATGAATAATAGTTCAGCATCTAACCCCTCGGTACGCCGGGTTGCCATTGTCGGTTCAGGCCTGGCCGGATTAACTGCCGGGATCAAACTGCAGCAGCTTGGGCATCAGGTCACCCTGTTCGAAAAGAGCCGGGGCCCGGGTGGCCGGCTTGCGGCCAAGCGCGTGGACGGCGGCTCCGCCGATGTCGGCGCTCAATACTTCACCTCCCGCAACCCGGAGTTTCTTCCCTTTTTGCGTGAATTCGCCGGCGACGCCAGTTTCGCACCCTGGCCCGGTACATTCGGGTTCCGGGATGAAGCGGGGCGCTGGGACAGCTTTCCGGCTGAACCCCGGTACGTCGGCACACCGAGGATGACCGCAATAACCCGGGCGCTCTCGGCCAACCTGACCCTGAACGCCCAAACCCGGGTTGCAACCCTGGAGCCAGACGGGCACCAGTGGCAGCTTGCGGACACCGAAGGCCAGGCTCTGGGCGCTTTCGATCAGGTCATCATCACCGCGCCGCCGGCCCAGGCCCAGACTCTGCTGCAGGACAGCGGTCTTAACCAACTGGCCGGCAAGTTAGAGGGGCCGGTGCGGCGGGTCCTGCCTTGTTGGGCCGTGGCTGCCCATTTCCAGACCCCGCCCTGGACCCGCCACGATGGCATGCGGGTCGAAGATCCAGTGCTGTACTGGATTGCCAACAACTCCAGCAAGCCCGGCCGCGAGGACACTGGTCAATGGTGGGTGCTGCACGCCGGCCCTGAATGGACCCAAGCCAATGTGGATACCCCACCCGAAAAAGTCGCAGAGCAGATGCTGTCGGCGTTCCAGGGGATTACCGGATTTAGCGAAGGGCCAGATCAGACCGTCACCCATCGCTGGCTTTACGCACGATCAGAAAAGGGCCCGCAGCCCGGGCATCTTTGGTTCGCCGACCAGGGCATTGGCCTGGCAGGGGACTGGCTATCTGGTGGCCGGGTAGAGGGCGCCTTCGACAGCGCCTGCGCCCTGGTGGCTGCCATGGCCGCGGAGGCCTGACTCACTCGGCCAGGTTGCTGTAATCAATCGCAGCCACCTCTGGCCGGGTGTAGAAATGGGTGATGGTGCCGTCCCGGAACTTGCTGAAAAAGGCGCTGACCTCGGTAATCTTCCGGACCGATCGTTTCCGGTTGATCGGGTCCCGGGTTAACACCTTGATGCCATTGAAGTTGTCCTGAATATTGGAGAATCGGGCGCGCATCGAGCAGGTGACCACGTGGTCCGGGTTCAGGCCCAACTCCTGGGCCAGCCAGGCGCTGTGGCGCTCAATGCCTTTCGGGCTTAAATCTTCTCGGGTGTCCAGGTGGTCCAGTTTGACCCGGTTAACGATGCAGAAAGAAAAGCTGTTGGGCTGCTTGCGCGCCACCTTCCTGAACGCCTCCCAGAAGAAGTTGTCGGTCAGCTCGGCGAAGTAGCGCATGTCGCTCAGGCAGGTGTCCACCCAGTCGAAATTCTCCGATTCTTCGAGCACCTCATTAATTGCTTCCCGTAGCAGCCAGTCGAAGCCCAGCGCGGTTTTGTGGGCATAGACCTTGCGGTACATCTGGTGCCGGCTGTACACAAAATCCTCCAGGGCGCCCAATCCCTTTTGGGTGATGGCCAGGCCCAGCCAGGGCTCAGACACGTCCCAGCCAAAGCGCAGGTTGCTGAGCAGGTGATCGAGATTGAAGCCGCCAATGGTGACTGAGGAGTGAAAGCCGTCCCGCAGCATGTAATCGGCCCGATCGGCGTCGATTTCGCCGGAGACGATGGATTTCAGCAGGTCCATGACCATGCGCGGCACATCGCGCCCGATCAGCGAGGCCGAATCGGCGTCCTCCCCAGCAATAAACGCCCAGAAGGTCTGAGCGTGACGCTGAAAGGTGCTGCTGGGGGTGACATCGGTGGTTTCCATGATGCCAATGACGTCTTCCCGGTGCAGGCCCGCATTTTCCAGATCCACCGCGCTGAGCACGTCGTGGGCAACCCGCACGGAATAGTGCTCATGCTCCAACTCCTCCGGCTCTTCGCTGTGGTAGGCGGAGTAGTCCACGCCGTGCCACAGGTCCGCAAAACGCCCGGGCCGCGACATCAAGGCACGAATACGCCGGGCCTGGGTGAACTGGTGGGAAAAGCTGGAGTGCCCGCTGTCGTGCAGCAGACAGCCCAAACGGATGGTTTTCGCCAGATAATCGATGGCGTCCAGCTGACTCAGGCTCAGGTCAGTGAGGTCGCTGAGCTGCCGCTCCCGCAGGTACGCGTCGATCATCGATCGGAACATCCGGGTACCGACGTGCATCACGCCGATGCTGTGCAGGAAGCGGGAGTGGGTGGCGCCGGGGAATACCAGGCTCAGGATGTCGTTTTGGCAAATGTTCCGAAGGCGCTGGAACAGGGGATGATCGATCACCTGAATTTCGTGTCGATACAGCGGGATACCGCCATGGACCGGGTCCATGATCAGCTTGTCGTAGGCGCCAAGCAGGTCGTTTACAGCGCGTCTCATCGCTAGCATTCCCCCCAAATTCATGAAACTGGCCTTGTTATATCACAGCGTCGTGCCAGAATAGGCTTATTAGAGCCAATTTTCCTTTATCGCTGGTAGTTTAGGGCAGTAGCCATGACCTCGCGCACCGAGCGCATACTGATTATTGACGCCGATGAAACGGCCCGCACGGATCTGTCCCGTTATTTGGAAGCACGTGGTTTTTACGTGACCGGCTCTGCCAGCGCCGCTTCCGCCAAGACATTGTTCGACGACAACGCCCCAGACGTTATTTTTGCCGATCTGCCGCCCGCGGCGATCAAGGATCTGGCAGGCCGTCTGGAGGAGTCGGAAACCTTTGCTCCCATCGTTTGCTGCTCCACCAGCGAGTCCAGCGCCGACGTGGTTGCTGCGCTCCGGGCCGGCGCCGCGGATTTTGTGCTGAAACCCTGTTGCAACGACAAGGGCGCGCTCGACGACGTCATCGAGAAGCTGTTCGATCGTGTTCGGGTCAACCGCTTGAACCAGTTGTACCGGCACGAGCTGGAGGAAGCCAACCGCGACTTGCGTAACGGCATCTCCGAGCTTCGCGCCGATCAGCGTGCCGGTCGCAAGGTTCAGCTCCGGATGTTGCCGGACCGGATCCAGGAGCTGGCGGGCCTGAACGTGGATCACCTGATCAAGCCCTCCCTGTACCTGAGCGGGGATTTTTTGGACTATTTTCAGCTCTCCCAGGACAAGGTGCTGGTCTATATTGCCGACGTGTCTGGCCACGGCGCCAGTTCAGCGTTCGTGACGGTGCTGCTGAAAAACCTCACCAACCGCCTGCAGCGCAACCTCCGCCGGCACTCCAGCGAGGACATCCTGTACCCGGAGCGGTTCCTCGAACGCATCAACTCCGAACTGCTGGATACCGGTCTCGGCAAACACGTAACCGTATTTGTTGGCATTATTTCGGTCACTGAGCGTACATTGACATATGCGGTGGGCGCCCATTTCCCGATGCCGATTCTGTCTTTCGAAGGCGGTGAAACGGCATTTCTCGAGGGCAGTGGGCTGCCAGTGGGGCTGTTCGAGACTCCCACTTGGGAGGTTTACAAGGTGTCGCTGGACAAGCCGTTCCGGTTAACCCTTTTCTCCGATGGCATTTTGGAGGTAATTGAGGCCAAAAGCCTGGATGAAAAGGAGCGAACTTTACTTGAACTCGTCTCGGGAGGTCGTCACACTATCGCCTCCCTGAGAGAGGCTCTTAATCTCGACGAGATCACGGAATTACCCGACGATATCGCTATCGTGTCGGTAACTGACACCTTGAACGGTGCAGGCAACAGTTCGTCGAAATAGTGGCAGTGTGAAGCATGGCTGGTTACAAGATCCTGCAAGCTGACAAACAGGGCATTTATGTCCTGAAGTTTATTGGAGAAATCCGGCTGAACCTGTGTTCGACGCTGGACCATCTGGTTGAGTCCATCACTCAAGACCCTGAGTTCAAAACCGTGGTCGTGGACCTGACCGAAACCGAGATCATCGACAGCACCACCCTGGGGCTGTTAGCCAAGATCGCCATGGCCGCTCAGCAGCAGAGCCACTTTCTACCCACACTGATTTCCACCAATCCGGACATTACCCGCATCATCACTTCGATGGGCTTCGACAAGATCTTTATCATTGTTCGCGAGCCGGCATCACGCATTGAAGAATTGGAAGAAATTCCGGTGCTGAAAGCGAGCGAACAGCAGGTTCGTGACAAGGTGCTTGACGCCCACAAGGTGCTCATGGGAATGAATAGCCGGAACAGGGAAGAGTTCAAGAACCTCGTGCGCGCTCTAGAGTGTGAAGAGCCCGGTTGAGCCAACCCGTCGCTCAGCGATTGGGCGTTCACCCTTTCCCACCCAATCAGCCAAGACAACGGATCTACTATGCCTGAAAACAATGAGCCTCAAGCCAAAGGGGCCTCGGTGCCGGTACATGACGTAGCGGTGTTGGGCGGCGGCAGTTTTGGTACCGCAATGACCAAGGTGCTGGCGGAAAACGGACACCGAGTGCATTTTTGGATGCGCGATGCGGCCCAGGTTGAGGAAATCAGCAGTACCGGGATCAACAGCCGCTACATGCCAGATGTGGAGCTCACAGGCGATGTCCTGCCCACCACCGACCTGGCCGAAGCCGTTGGCAAGGCCGAAATTGTCTTCGTTGCCATTCCCAGCAAAGCCTTCCGGGCAGTGATCCGCGAACACAGCGGTGAATTCCGTGACGGCCAGATCGTGATCAGCCTCACCAAGGGCATTGAAGAGCACGGCTTCAAGCTGATGAGCGAGATTCTCCAGGAAGAAATTCCCCGGTGTCGCATCGGTGTGCTCAGTGGCCCGAACCTGGCGAGCGAAATCGTCAGCCGCGATTTGACAGCGACCGTCATTGCCGCCAAGGATCCGGATGTCCGTCGTACTGCCCAAGACCTGCTCGGTTGCGAATATTTCAGGGTCTACGCGAACGTTGACATCTATGGCGTTGAATTAGCAGGGGCTTTGAAGAATATCTACGCGATAGTCGCAGGCTTGGCGTCGGCCCTGGACATGGGTGAAAACGCCAAAGCCATGCTAATCACCCGCGGTCTCGCCGAGATGAGCCGCTTCGCCGTCAGCCTCGGCGCCAACCCGATGACCTTCATGGGGCTGGCAGGGGTTGGCGACCTGATCGTCACCTGCACCTCGCCCAAGAGCCGCAACTTCCGCGTCGGTTACGCCGTGGGCAAGGGCCAAAACCTCGACGATGCTGTCGCGGAGCTGGGCCAGGTGGCAGAGGGCATCTACACCCTGAAGTTGGTGAAGGAAAAATCGGAGGCTATTGGCATCTATATGCCGCTGGTTCGTGGCCTGTATGAGATACTTTACGGTACCGCCTCGATCAAAGCCGTCATAAACAGCCTGATGATGGCGGTCCAGAATTCGGACGTGGAGTTCATTCTACCGAGGACCATCAGCCAGTAATCGATTGCCTGCGGAGGGTTTTCAGTGCAACTGCTCATCATGCGCCACGGAGAAGCGGGGTGGCACACCCTGGATCAGGAGCGCGAGCTCACCGAAGCTGGCCGTTTGCATGTGGGCGAGTGTGCCGCCCAGATTGCCGAATCGCCCTGGCGACCCCAGTTGATCTGGTCCAGCCCTTACACCCGGGCCAAGGAAACCGCGGCGATCGTGTCGGAGATCCTGAACTGCCCGGTGGAAGAAAAGCCGTTTCTGACCCCGGACGACGATCCCGGTCTCTGCCTTGATGCGCTTCTGGAGCAGAGCACCTCGCCGCTGATGCTGGTGGCCCATATGCCGCTGGTGGGCAGCCTGTCCACACTGCTGGTGGATGGTCACCGTCACGGCATTCCGTTCATGACCTCCCAGGCGGTGGTGCTGGACATGCCGGTAGTTGGCCCCGGCTGCGCCGACTTGAAAGCCCAGTTTTTGCCCTGATTTACCAGCTATTCCTGTTGTTCAAACGCTCCGAGCCGTTTTATGTACAGTTTTCCGATTGACTACGTCGAGCCGGTGTTCCGGCCGCCCAGTGAAGCCAAGTCCCTGATTCTTCCGGTGACCAATGGCTGCTCCTGGAACAAGTGTACCTTCTGCGAGATGTACACCCAGCCCCAGAAGAAGTTCCGTGCCCGCAAGCCCGAGGATGTGCGGGCCGATATCCAGAACGCGGCTCGCAGCCTGGGCGGCGTAAGAAGGGTGTTCCTGGCCGACGGCGACGCCATGGTGCTGCCGACGCGGCGGCTGCTCGAAATCCTGGCGGAGCTCCGGGCGGCATTCCCGGACCTGCAGCGGGTTTCCAGCTACTGCTTGCCACGGAACCTCGCCAAGAAGTCGGTCGAGGAGTTGGCGCAGTTGCGCGAAGCGGGGCTGCAAATCCTCTATGTGGGCATGGAATCCGGCGACGATGAAATCCTCAAGCGGGTGAACAAGGGCGAATCCTGGGAATCCACCCGTTCGGCCCTGGTGAAAATCCGGGAAGCCGGCCTGACCAGTTCAGTGATGGTGCTGAATGGCCTGGGCGGCGAGACTCTGTCCCGGCAGCACGCCATCAACACCGCCACCCTGTGTAACGAGACCCAGCCGGATTACCTGTCGACCCTGGTGGTCAGCTTTCCCCAGGGCGAGGAACGTTTCCGCGCAGGTTTCGGCGATGATTTCGTTCCCTTGAGCCAGCAGGGCCTGTTTGAGGAAATCCGCCTGTTCCTGGAGAACCTGGAGCTGGATCGCACCGTATTCCGTAGCGATCACGCCTCGAACTACCTGGTGCTCAAAGGCATCTTGGGGCGCGATAAACAGAAATTGCTGGATCAAGTGAACTTTGCCATCAGCAACCCCGGTGCCGCGCCGCTGCGTGCCGAGTGGATGCGGGGCCTGTAACAGTTCCATTGCGAGAGGTGTTGAATGAGTCAGAACCCCGAGGGTATTGCCAA
>JBPEXK010000199.1:0-12269 GCA_052031745.1 Marinobacter sp.
GGCTTCCTGGTTGGCCTGAAACTCGTCAGATCTTGGATTTATTTTGCTCTGGAGTATGGTCATAGCGTTTTCATCCGTGCATTCGGGGGCGTCGGAGTTGTTGGCAGTGCGGCCCGGGAACCGCTACGAGCACATCCTTGTGCGCTTGACGAAGGCCATCCGTGGCCTTCGACATTCCCGGCCCGCACTGCCACCAACTCCTTGTCGAACATTAGGTGCTGGCGTCCTGGTGCGAGTTACTTGTTCAGGAACAGCTCTCGGCCGATCAGCATCCGGCGGATTTCTGAGGTGCCGGCGCCGATTTCGTACAGTTTGGCGTCGCGCAGCAGTCGGCCTGTCGGGTATTCGTTGATGTAACCGTTACCGCCCAGCAGCTGGATGGCGTCCAGGGCCAGTTTGGTGGCCATCTCTGCGGAGTAGAGGATGGCGCCGGCGGCGTCCTTGCGGGTGGTCTCACCGCGGTCGGCGGACATGGCCACCATGTAGACGTAGGACTTGGCGGTGTTCATGTAGGTGTACATGTCGGCGATCTTGCCCTGTACCAGTTCGAATTCACCGATGGCCTGGCCGAACTGCTTGCGCTCGCGGATGTAGGGCACGGCCACGTCCAGGGCCGCCTGCATGATGCCCAGCGGGCCGCCGGACAGGACCAGGCGCTCGTAGTCGAGGCCGCTCATCAGGACCTTGGCGCCGTTGCCTTCGCCGCCCAGGATGTTTTCCCGGGGTACCTTGCAGTCTTCGAACACCAGCTCACAGGTGTTGGAGCCGCGCATGCCCAGCTTGTCCAGCTTCTGGTGACGGCTGAAGCCCGGGTAGTCGCGCTCGACAATAAAGGCGGTCACGCCGCGGGAGCCGGCCTGGGTGTCGGTCTTGGCGTAGATCACGTAGGTGCTGGCGTCGGGGCCGTTGGTGATCCACATCTTGTTGCCGTTCAGCACGAAGTGGTCGCCTTCGTCCCGAGCGGTCAGTTTCATGGAGATGACGTCGGAGCCGGCGTTGGGCTCGGACATGGCCAGGGCGCCGACGTGCTCGCCGCTCACCAGCTTGGGCAGGTACTTCTGCTTCTGCTCTTCGGTGCCGTTGCGGTGGATCTGGTTCACGCACAGGTTGGAGTGGGCGCCGTAGGACAGGCCGACGGAGGCGGAGGCCCGGCTGATTTCTTCCATGGCGATCACGTGCGCCAGGTAACCCATGTCGGAACCACCGTATTCCTCAGAAACAGTGATGCCCAGCAGGCCCATGTCGCCCATCTTGCGCCAGAGGTCCATGGGGAACTCGTTGTTGCGGTCGATTTCTTCGGCGCGGGGTGCGATTTCCGCAGCGGCAAAGCCGTTGATCTGCTCGCGCAGCATGTCGAGGGTTTCACCAAGGCCGAAATTGAGCTCTGAGTACTGTGATTTCATTGCGGTTACCTATCGTTTTGTTCTCTAGGAAATTCTTGGATTCATGCCCCCGGCAGTACGCACACGCGATGGGTTTTGGTCTTCGCGGCGGTTACTGCTGAGCGGCCGTTGTCTGTTCGTCGTTTGCTGAGTGCTCTTGTTCTTTCTTTTTCTTCTGCAGATCAGCCAGTGCTTCCCGGCACCGCGCTTCGGCGGTGTCCATTTCCATTTCCGCCTGGGCGATGTCGTTCTTCTGCTGTTCCAACTGGGCGCGTTTACGGCTTAGGGTGTCCAGCATGAGCAGCAGCTGTTTTTCGTTACCGCTGAGGGTTTCGTCCCACAGGTCGAAAAGTTCCTTGGTTTCGGACAGGGAAAAGCCCATCCGCTTACCACGCAGAATCAGTTTCAGCCGGACGCGATCCTTGGAGCTGAAAATTCGGGTTTGCCCACGGCGCGTGGGTCGGAGCAGCTCCTGGTCCTCATAGAACCGGATGCTCCGGGTCGTCACGTCGAACTCTTTGGCGAGCTCGCTGATGCTGTAAGTTTCTTTTTTGACCATAGCGATTTCCTTTTTCGACTTAGGTTAGATAAAGTTTACGTAAACGTAAAGTATTTTGCGGTGAGCTTTTCGACAAAAAGAGAATTCAGAAAGGAGCAGATGATGGAATTCAAGAATGTGGCAGCCATTGTAACAGGTGGGGCATCCGGACTTGGTGAGGGCGCAGCCCGGGCACTCGCGGCTGCGGGCTGCAAGGTGGCCATTCTGGACGTACAGAAAGAGCAGGGCGAAAAGGTTGCGGCCGACATTGGTGGCCTGTTCCTGCACTGCGACGTCACCTCGCCGGACAGCGCCGAAGCGGCCCTCAAGGCTGCCCGCGACGCCCATGGCCCCTGTGGCGTGGCCGTGAACTGTGCGGGCATTGCCCCGGCAGCAAAGATCCTCGGACGCGAGGGTGTGATGCCGCTGGAGAACTTCAGCAAGGTGATTCAGGTCAACCTGATTGGCACCTTCAACATTCTGCGGCTGGCGGCCGCCGACATGGCGACCCGTGAGCCCAACGCCGACGGCGAGCGCGGTGTGATCATCAACACCGCCTCCGTGGCCGCGTACGAAGGCCAGATCGGCCAGGCCGCCTACAGCGCCTCCAAGGGTGGCGTGGTGTCCCTGACCCTGCAGTCGGCCCGTGAGCTGGCGCGCGAAGGCATCCGCGTGAACACCATCGCCCCCGGCCTGTTCATGACCCCGATGATGGCGGGCATGCCGGAAGAAGTGCAGGAGAGCCTGGCGGCCACCCTGCCGTTCCCGAAACGCCTGGGTAAGCCGGAGGAGTTCGGCATGATGGTGGACCAGATGGTCCGCAACCCGATTCTGAACGGCGAAGTGATTCGACTCGACTGCGCCCTGCGCATGGCGCCGAAGTGATTGCATACTATTGCAGGAGACAACAATGACTACCCCTGTTGATCAAGAAGAGCTGAGCCTGTTCCGGGATTCGGTGATCAAAGCCCTCGAAACCGAGGTGCAGCCGCACTACGAAGCCTGGGAAAAATCCGGCCTGGTGCCGCGCGAGCTCTGGAACACCCTGGGTAACGCCGGCATGCTCTGCGTGGACGTTCCGGAAGAAATGGGTGGCTGTGGCGCGCCTTTCCAGTATTCCGTGGTCGTCGGCGAAGAGCTGGCGCGCATGGGATTCGGTGCCCTGTCCACCAACGTCATGGTGCACTCGGACATCGTCGCGCCTTACCTCAGCCACATGGGCAGTGAGGAACAGCGACAGTACTGGTTGCCCAAGATGGTCTCTGGTGAAGCCGTGGGCGCCATCGCCATGACCGAGCCGGGTGCCGGCAGCGACCTGCAGGCCATTCGCACCAGCGCGGTCAAGGATGGCGACGATTACATCCTGAATGGCTCCAAGACCTTCATCACCAACGGCCAGCACGCCGACATGGTGATCGTCGCGGCCAAGACCGACCCGTCCGCCGGCGCCAAGGGCATCAGCCTGTTCCTGGTCGATACCTCACTGCCGGGCTTCAGCAAGGGCCGCAACCTGGACAAGATTGGCCAGCATTCCGGTGACACCTCCGAGCTGTTCTTCTCCGACATGCGCATTCCGTCCTCGGCCCTGCTGGGCGAGGAAGGCCAGGGCTTCATCTACCTGATGCGTGAGCTGCCCCGTGAACGCCTGGTGATCGGTGCGCTGGGTGTGGCGGCCGCCCGTGGCGCCCTGGACCTGACCATTGCCTACACCCAGGAGCGGGAACTGTTCGGCCAGAAGCTGGCCCAACTGCAGAACACCCGTTTCGAGATCGCGCGCATGGAGACCGACTACCGGGTCAACCGGGCCTTCGTGAACGAGTGCATCGACTCGTACGAGCGCGGGGAGCTGGATGCGCCCACCGCGTCCATGGCCAAGTACAGCGCCACCGAAATGCAGTGCCGGGTGGCCGATGGCTGCCTGCAGCTGTTCGGTGGCTACGGTTACACCACCGAATACCCCATCTCCCGGGCGTTCATGGATGCGCGGGTGCAGCGCATCTATGGCGGCACCTCGGAGGTGATGAAGGAAATTATCGCGCGGTCGGTATTGGGCAGAGCCTGAGACCAAACCCTGCACCGAAATTGGAGAGCATTGATAATGAGCAATAACGACGTAGTCATCGCAGGATCCGCAAGAACCGCCATGGGCGGCATGATGGGCTCGCTGAGCTCGGTACGTTCACCGCAGCTGGGCGCCGAATCCATCAAGGCCGCCATCGAACGCTCCGGCCTGCAGCCGGCCGATGTCCAGGAAGTGATCATGGGCTGCGTGTTGCCGGCCGGCCTCGGCCAGGCCCCGGCGCGCCAGGCCTCCCGCGCCGCCGGTATTCCGGACAGCTCCGGTTGCACCACCGTCAACAAGATGTGCGGTTCCGGCATGCAGGCCGTGATCATGGCCCACGACCAGATCAAGGCCGGCACCAACAACATCATGATCGCCGGCGGCATGGAAAACATGAGCCAGGCGCCGTACCTGCTGCCCAAGGCTCGCGGCGGCATGCGCATGGGCCACGGCCAGGTCATGGACAGCATGTTCCTGGACGGCCTGGAAGACGCCTACGAGGGCGGCCTGATGGGCGTATTCGCCCAGCGTACCGCCGACAAGTACGACATCAGCCGCCAGGCCATGGACGAGTTTGCCATCGGCTCGCTGCAGAAGTCCCTGGCGGCCATCGAAAACGGCTGGTTCAAGGATGAGATTGCGCCGGTCACCGTACCGGGCCGGGGCGGCGACACCGTGGTTGATACCGACGAACAGCCGGGCAACGCCAAGCCGGAAAAAATCCCGCACCTGAAGCCGGCGTTTGCCAAAGACGGTTCGGTGACCGCCGCCAACTCCAGCTCCATCAGCGACGGTGCCTCTGCGTTGGTGCTGGCCTCGGCCGCCGAAGCCGACGCCCGCGGTCTGACCCCGCAGGCGCGCATCGTCGCCCACGCCACCCACGCCCGGTTGCCGTCCGAGTTCACCCTGGCGCCCATCGGAGCCATCGAGAAGGTGCTGGCCAAGGCCGGCTGGAGCAAAGACGACGTTGACCTGTTCGAGATCAACGAAGCCTTTGCCGTGGTCACCCTGGCGGCGATCAACGAACTCGGCCTGGACCACGAGAAGGTCAACGTCCACGGCGGCGCCTGCGCCCTGGGGCACCCGATCGGCTCTTCGGGGTCCCGCATCCTGATCACGCTGATCAATGCCCTGAAGCAGCGCGGCCTGAAGCGCGGCGTGGCTTCGCTGTGCATTGGTGGCGGTGAAGGTACGGCGGTGGCGATAGAGCTGATCTGATCCTGGCCATGGTTATAACTCCGCGGCGCGGCAATCGCGCCCGCGGACGTCCCCGGATGTGTTCAGTCGTCTTTGAGATCCTTAAAGTCCCGCGGATCGACCCTTAGCTTTTTCAGGCGGGAAGAAAGGGTCGTCGGCCTGATGCCCAGCAAAGCCGCCGCGCCGTCGTCTCCGAACACGCGCCCACCACTGAGTTTCAGTGCCTGCACCAGGTTTCGTTTTTCCAGATCCCTTAATTCGTTTTCCGTCATCAGCTTACCGTCGAAGTGCCTGGCGGGTGGAGCTTGTCGGGTGATGTGCCCGTTCGTGGTGTCGGGGTTTGCAAGATCCAGATCCAGTCTGCCATCGGCGGTAATGACGTGGCGTTCAATCAGGTTCTCCAGTTCCCGGACGTTGCCCGGCCAGTGGTAGTCCTGCAGGGCTTTGATGTCCTGTTCGCGAAGAACCAGTGGTGCGCGGTTGAATTTCTGACTGGCGCGCTGAATGAATTCCCGGGCCAGTATGGGGATGTCTTCAATGCGGCGCCGCAGAGGGACAGACTCAATGGGAAACACGTTTAACCGGAAGTACAGGTCTTCACGAAAATTTTTGGCCGTGATTTCGGACCTGAGATCCCGATTGGTTGCCGCGATCACGCGAACGTCGACCGCCTTGGTCTGATTTTCACCGACACGCTCAAACTGCTGATCCTGCAAAACCCGTAGGAGTTTGCCCTGCAGCTCCAGGGGGATTTCGCCCACCTCGTCGAGAAACAGGGTGCCTCCATCGGCCAGTTCAAATCGGCCGATACGATCGCTGACGGCCCCGGTGAAAGCGCCCTTGATGTGTCCGAAAAACTCGCTTTCAAACAGGTCCTTGGGGATGGCGGCGCAGTTCACCCGTATCAATGGTCGGTCCCGCCGGGCACTGGATTGGTGGATAGCGTGGGCGATCAGCTCCTTGCCGGTGCCGGACTCGCCCGTTATCAGCACGTTGGCATCGGTTGGCGCGACCATGCCGATCCGGCGCGCAATGGATTTGATGGCCTCGCTCTGGCCGTAGATCTCGTGGAAGTGATACTCAGCGCTGAGTTCTTCTTGCAGGTAGGCGTTTTCCATTTCCAGGCGGCGTTTCAGGGACTCGACTTCCTCAAGCGCTGTCTGCAGCTCTTTTTGAGTTTGTAGCCGGGATGAAATGTCGCGAAAAACCACGACTGCACCGACGGGATGGCCGTTATCCAGTATGGGGGTGCTCGTGTATTCCACGGGAAAACCGCTACCGTCTTTCCGCCAAAACCAGTCCTCACCGACTCGCCTCACACTACCATCTCGGAAAGCCGCGTAGATCGGGCAGTCTTTAAGCGGGTAGAGGCTGCCGTCCTCGTGGGAGTGATGGACTACCCGATGAATCACCCGGCCAGCGAGTTCATCCGTGCGCCAGCCGAGCATGCGTTCCGCCGCGGGATTGGCAAATGTGGTGCGGCCTTCGGCATCTACGCCATAAATACCCTCACCAACCGCGTGAAGAATGAGTTGATTTTCACGTTCCATGTCCTGGAACAGTTCTTCCACTCGGCGCCATTCCAGCAAGCCGCCACGGTGGTAGTGATTGGCATCGTGCCGCTCTCTCAGGGTTCTTAGATGACGACAATCCCTGACCAGGAACAAAACGGTTTGGGATTCCGCCTTGCCGACCCGAGCGGATGAGATCTCCAGTTCAATCGCAGGGCCCTCCGGTGGGCGAAAAACAAAGTCACGGCTCCAGCCCTGACTTCGGAACAGTGTCTCTTCGGTAAAAGCAATCAGCTGTGGGCGTTGATCGGAGAACAGAGCGGTGCAGGAGCTCCCTTGGAGCGAGTTGGAAGCCTTGGCTGCGAGTCGTTCCAGGCTGTCGTTAGCGGCAAGAATCAAGTCGCTTCCCGCATCAACAAGCAGGGCGGCTTCCGGTAAATGATGAATCCAGTCATGGTCAGTGTTGGACGGGGTCATGGTGTACCTGGCTCGAGCGGGATCTGAGTTGAGTCACAGGGAATCAGTCAACACTCGTGCCAATTACGAGTTTTCGTAAATTTGACTACGGAATTTCGTGAAACACGATTTTTCGTAGTGAGAAAAATCTCAAGGGGAAATTCAAAAAACAAAGAAAAACATGGGGCTACGATTTTTCGTGCAGTTGGCACGAAGCCTGCGATAGCTCAGACAGAACGGGCAAGCGCTACCAGATTTTTTTAGGCGATCGGTGAGTTGCTTGCTGTGCACCCTGAAGGTGCAAAAAAAGTCTGAGATGATGGAGAGTGCCCCATGACGAGCAAAAGCCTTGGCAATCCGTTCGACGGAGACCAGTCCCTAATTCACGCCAAAACCTGTGGTTGCCCGCAGTGCAGTCCGAATCCCAAATCCCCCTCCGAACCGGTGCAGGAGTCGCAACGGCTCGAAGTTTCCGCCGCGACCGAGGCATCGGCGACCGACCATCCCATGGATTCCGAAGCCATGATGGATCGGGCCATCGAGAGTGCCGTGGTGCGATCCGTGTTCGGTCACAACGACCACAGCCGGCGCAGTTTCATGAAAATGATGGGGGCGGGCGCCGCCGCCGCGTTACTGGGCAGCGTTTTTCCCATGGACAAGGCCAAGGCAGCGGTGAAGGAGTCTCTGGGTAAGCTGGAGAAAATCAAGCTGAACGTGGGCTTTGTCCCTATTACCTGTGCCACCCCAATCATCATGGCTCACCCAATGGGCTTTTATGAACGCTACGGCTTGGACGTCACTGTGACGAAAACCGCCGGGTGGGCCGTGGCCCGGGACAAATCCCTGGCCGGTGAGTACGACGCCTCGCACATGCTCACACCAATGCCATTGGCCATGACCATGGGGGCAGGTTCGACCCCGGAGCCTTTCATCATGCCTGCGGTCGAGAATATCAACGGCCAGGCGATTGTGTTGCATGTTGATCACATGGATAAACGAGACCCCAAGCAGTGGAAGGGGTTCAAGTTCGGGGTGCCGTTCGAGTACTCCATGCACAACTTCCTACTGCGCTACTACCTGGCCGAAAACGGCATTGATCCGGACAAAGACGTGCAGATCCGCGTGGTTCCGCCACCTGAAATGGTCGCCAACCTGAGAGCGGGCAACCTCGATGGCTACCTGTCGCCGGACCCGTTCAATCAGCGCGCGGTGTGGGAGAAGGTCGGCTTTATTCACATGCTCACCAAGGATATCTGGGAGGGCCATCCGTGCTGCGCCTTTGCCTGCAGCCAGAAGTTCGCCAATGAAAACCCGAACACCTACGGTGCGCTGCTGCGCGCCATCATCGATGCCACCCAGTATTCCAATAACCCGGACAATCGTAAGGAAATCTCGGAAGCCATAGCGCCCAAAAACTACCTGAACCAGCCGGTGCCGGTGATTCAGCAGGTGCTCACCGGCTACTACGCCGATGGGCTTGGCGAAGTGCAGAACGTGCCGGACCGAATCGATTTCGATCCTTTCCCCTGGCATTCCATGGGCGTTTGGATCCTTACCCAGATGAAGCGCTGGGGCTACATCGAAGGTGACGTGGATTATCAGGGTATCGCGGAGCAGGTGTACCTGGCGGGCGAGACCGGGAAGCTCATGGAGGAAATGGGCTACTCGGCGCCGGATAAAACCTACAAGACCCATACCATCATGGGTAAGACCTTCGATCCGGCCAGCCCCGAAGATTACGCCCGCAGCTTCGCGATCGGGAGGGTGTAATCATGGCTTCCCTGAATGTTCGGGCGGCGCTGTTGTCGTTCACGTTTCTGGTGCTGGCGCTTGGCCTCTGGGAAATGGCAACTCAGCCGCCCGAGGCCGAAGCCGCCATGACCGAGTACGAACGGTTGATGGGTGGTGCTGACCAGGAATCCCGGGTGCCGCCGCCCTCAGCAGTGATCAAGCTGGCTTGGGCAGAGCTGTCCAACCCCTTTTACGACGCCGGTGCCAACGACAAGGGCATAGGTATTCAGCTCGCCTACTCGGTGTATCGGGTATTGACCGGCTATCTGGCGGCCATGGCAATCGCGCTGCCTATCGGCTTCCTGATCGGTATGTCGCCCCTGATGTACAAGGCCCTGAACCCATACATTCAGGTTCTCAGGCCGATTTCGCCCCTGGCCTGGATGCCACTGGCCCTGTTCATCATCCAGGATTCGGATGCTTCGGCCATCTTCGTGATCTTTATCTGTTCGATCTGGCCCATGTTGCTCAACACGGCCTTCGGTGTTGCCAACGTCCGGCAGGACTGGGTGAACGTTGCCCGAACCCATGAACTGAGCCCAGTGAAAACCGCAATAACGGTGATTCTGCCCGCGGCAGCGCCGACCATCCTCACGGGCATGCGCATTTCCATTGGTATTGCCTGGTTGGTCATTGTGGCCGCCGAAATGCTCGTGGGTGGCACCGGCATCGGCTACTACGTGTGGAACGAGTGGAACAACCTCGATCTGGCCAGTGTGATCTTCTCCATCCTGATGATCGGTGTGGTTGGCATGCTGCTGGACCTGGCGCTGGGCAAGGCCCAGACACTGGTGGAATACAAAGAGTAAGGGGTGGTGGCCGGGCTTCGGTGCCGGCCTGAGCCTCCGAACGGAGACCTGTTATGAATAAGTCATTTTTGGAAGTGGACGGTCTTTCCAAAGTCTACCCGGACGGACAAGGCGGCGAGCTGACCGTTTTCGAGGACATCCGCTTCGCCCTGGAAAAAGGGGAGTTCGTTTGCATCATCGGCCACTCCGGTTGCGGCAAATCGACCATTCTGAATGTCCTGGCGGGACTGGACGAGGCCAGTGCCGGCAACGTGGTAATGAATGGCAAGGAGGTGAAAGGGCCGGGCCTGGAGCGAGGTGTGGTATTCCAGAATTACAGCCTGCTGCCCTGGAAAACCACCCTCAACAACATTGTCTTTGCCGTCAAGGCCCGATGGCCGAACTGGTCCAAAGAAAAGGTTCGTGAGCACAGTGAGCGCTACCTCAAGATGGTGGGGCTCGACCACGCCATGAACCGCAAACCCTCCCAGCTTTCAGGTGGCATGCGTCAGCGCGTCAGTATTGCCAGGGCCTTCGCCACCCAGCCCGAACTGCTGCTGCTAGACGAGCCGTTTGGCGCCCTGGATGCGCTCACGCGAGGGGTGATTCAAGACGAACTGGTCAAAATCTGGGAGGAAACCCGGCAGACCGTTTTCATGATCACCCACGATGTGGATGAGGCCATCCTGTTGTCTGATCGCATCTTTCTGATGTCCAACGGACCAAACGCCCGCATCGCTGAAAGCGTGAAGGTGGACATTCCCCACCCACGGGCCCGCGCCTCGATTTTCCAGAACCCCGCTTACCACAAGACCCGGGATTACCTGGTGGATTTTCTTGTGAATCGCAGTGGGTCAGCCCTGCCTGAAGCCGATGGCAGCCCCAAAGTCATTGAGCCTGCCCAGGGCGTGTCGGCAACTAACGGCACGTCTGGGCAAGCCCAAACCGAATCTGCCGCACGTGCGGTAAATGCCTGATGTAAACAGAGAGGACCTAACCATGATGAACAAAGAACTGATGACTGCAAAAATCCTGGAAGCCAAAGTCGCCAAAGGGATGACTTGGGAAGCACTCGCCGAGGCCATCGGCATGTCGCCGGTGTTCACCACCTCAGCGGCCCTGGGAATGAACAGCCTCACGGAAGACAAGGCCTTCGCGTTGTGCGAGGCGCTGGAACTGGATAAGCCGGTGGCCGAGGCTCTGCAAGTGTGTCCGAAAAAAGCATGGGATGACGCCATTCCCCAGGATCCGCTGATTTACCGCCTGTACGAGATCGTGGGCGTGTACGGCGATACCATGAAAGCCCTGATCCACGAGAAGTTTGGTGATGGCATCATGAGTGCCATCGACTTCACCATGGATATCGACAAGGAAGAGAATCCCAAGGGTGACCGGGTTGTGGTGACCATGAATGGGAAGTTCTTGCCTTATAAGGCTTGGTAATTGGGTGGTTTGCCCTCGCAGCCTGAGGGGTGTGGGGGCGGGCTTGCGGGGTGGCAGGTGGATTTTCTTTGGAAAAAGAACTCGCTGCGCTCAGACATCTTTTTCCGGCAGAAAACCCACCTACCACCCCGCGCCGAGCTGACCAAACGGGTTCGCCTATCGGTTTTTTTGCCCGCGTACCCGCCCCCAAACCAACAGGCTACAAAGACCAAAAGCACCCAACCTCAAGCTCGAACCGCGCGAGCCAACCCCCCATGCTCAAGAGCCACCTCAGCCACCGTGTGCAGCTTCAACAACTGCGCCTGCAGCATCGCAATAGGTCGCGTGCCTTCCAGAGTCAGGGCGATATCCAGATGCTCGCCGGCGCTCTCTACAGCCATGCGTGCAATCTTGAAGCCGCGAATACGCACCACCTGACACAGACGCTCCAGCGCAGCCGCCTCCTGGGACATGCGGCAGGTCAGGGAATAGCTCGGGGTTGCTGGCTGGTTGGCCGGCTGAATTGAAGAGTTCATGCAACGTGCTCCCGTTGGGTTTTGGTGGTGCGCTTCTGGGTTTCGTCGATCATTTCGCGGTTGCTGGCGCCGGGTTTGACGATCGGCCAGACGTTTTCTTCGCGGGCGATGGCTACGTGCAGCAGCATTGGTCCGTCGTAGGCCAGGATGGTTTCGATGCCGCGGCGGATCTGGTCGGTGCGGTGGATGTACAGGGCCGGGATGTCGAAGGCGCGGGCCATGGCGACGAAGTCGGGGTTGTCGTTCAGGTCGATCTGGCTTTCGCGGTTGTTGTAGAACAGCTCCTGCTGCTGGCGGACCATGCCCAGGCATTGGTTGTCCAGGATGATCATCTTCAGGGGCAGGTTGTAGCGGCGAATGGTGGCCAGCTCCTGGGCGTTCATCATGAACGAGCCGTCGCCGGCCACGTTGATCACTGTGCTCTGGCGGTTGGCGAACTGGGCGCCAATAGCCGCCGGCAAGCCGAAGCCCATGGTGCCCAGGCCGCCACTGGAGAGGTGGTGGCGTGGGTGGTCGAATTGGTAATGCTGGGCCACCCACATCTGGTGCTGGCCGACGTCGCAGGCAATGACCGTGTCGTCCGGGG
>JBPEXK010000200.1:0-6892 GCA_052031745.1 Marinobacter sp.
TGGTACATCAGCTCATCGGGGAACCTTTTGCCAATGAGCTGGACGATTCGATTACGGTGACGGTGCTGCAAATTGCCGGCACACCAGATTACTACGAGCTGAACCTCGACCCGTTCGTTGAACAAGTCAACAATGCCGCCTGGAATTGGATGCGGCGCTACTGGGAAAACCTGCTGGTAAGGAACCACATCCGGTTTACTCTTGGGTCCGGTCTGGAATAACCGTACTTAGCTTAAACAAGCCAGCGAAGGTCCCAGGACTCGATGAATTACCGTTGTCCCATCTTATTTGCGAGCCTGATCTGGGCCCAGTCAGTATCGGCTTCCGAGTTCACCGTAACCATCACCGCCGAAAACGGTGGCACACCGATCGCCAATGCAGTGGTGTACCTGGATCAGACGGAGCAAGTCACCCCGATAGCAACGGAGATCTACCAGAAGGACCGGGCCTTTCATCCGAAAGTGCTCATGGTGCCCGTGGGTTCGACGGTTAACTTCCCGAATCGCGACAACACTCAGCACCACGTTTACTCGTTTTCACCCGCCAAGACCTTCAATATTGAACTCTACGCCGGGAACCCAGAGACCCCGGTCTTATTCGATCAGCCGGGCGTCGTTGAGCTGGGCTGCAACATCCATGACCACATGCAAGCGTTTGTGATCGTGACCGAGACCTCGGCCATCGGCCAGACCGATACCGACGGGAAAGTCACCCTTGCCGTCGATTCTTCAGTGTCAAAGACTGCTCCGATAACACTCAAGATCTGGCACCCTCGGCTGCCGGACAATACTCGAGCAATCCGTCGCGAAATCAATAACGGGGACTCGGCGATACTGGCGATCGAGCTGACCCCGGAACCTGAAATCGAGGACAGCATGGACCTGTTGCAGAAACGTTTCCGGGAGCTTTGATGGGATTGATCGAGCGCCTTGGCTTCCGTGGTCGGCTCATTGCCGCGATGATTGCGCTGGTTGTGCTGGTCAGCCTGGTGATTGGCGCCCTGCTGATGGTGTACCTGTTCGAGGATGAAAAAAACCGGGCCACTGAGCAGCTGGTCATCAGTGAGCGCCTCGCTCGGGAGATGATGGAGCGACGTACCGACCTGATTCTGTCGCGGCTTTCCGTGGTGGTGCAGGATTTTGGATTCCGCTCGGCGGTCGCCAGCGGCGATCCTGGCACCATAGACAGTGCGCTCGACAACCACAGTCGTCGCGCTGGCGCCGATTTCGCGGTGCTGACCGACTCAGGCGGACAACGGCTTGCGTCCACCTTGAATCAGGCAATCCCGGGCGGTCCGCAGAGTCTCTTTTCCTCCTCCGGCCCCCAAGCGAGCACCCGCTCATACACCTATTTCAATGGAAACGGCTACGAAATCATCCGCGTTCCAGTGGAGGGACCGGGGTTGCGTGCCGGATTGATCGCCGGGTTTGCGCTCAATCAGTCGCTAGCCAATGGCATTGCCCAGCTCAGTGGCACCGAGGTGGTTTTCCGAGCCCGAACCAACTCGGGTGATTATCAGGTTATTGCCAACACCAGCGAAACATTTGACGCCTCAACCCAGCAGCAGACGGAAGCTGGCGCCGATGATGGGCTGTTCAATGATCGCCAGTATTTTCGGAGGATCGTCGCGCTGGACCGAACGGAAAACCCCGAGATTGAGGCCGTTCTAATGCTCAGCCGGGCAGAAAGCCTGGCTCGCTACTACGACAGAGCCTGGGAAATTGGGCTGCTCGTCAGCGCCATATTGGTGATCGCCATATTGCTGGCCCTGGTTATGGCACGCACCCTGGGACGGCCAGTGCTCCAACTGGCGGCCTACGCCCGCGCCATAGGAGAAGGCTCGGCACCGGACGCACCGGAAATTCGCACGGGCGGGGAACTCCGACGCTTACGCGATGCCTTCGTCAATATGCTGGCTCGGCTCAGGGAGAGAGAGGCCCAGATCCGGTACGCGGCCACCCATGACGAGGTCACGGGTCTGGGGAATCGCAACGCTCTGATGGAGTCGGCAGCGGCGTTGTTTCGAGACGGCGGCGCCTGCACGCTGGTCGGCCTGAGGTTGAACGACCTGTCCAACGTCAACGATACCCTGGGGCTCGCCTTCGGCGACCAGGTGCTGACAGTTGTGGCGCAACGGCTGCACACCGAACTTGCCGACGCCCGGGTGATCGCCCGCACTGGCGGCGGGGAATTTCTGGCGCTGGTGCCAGCCCAGAATCCGGAGGCGGTAGATGCTCTGGCGCGGACGCTGTTGCAGCGGGTCGAGGCACCCATGGACATCAACAACACCCCGTTTTCCATTCGCGCCCTCATTGTCACCATGGAACTGCCAACAGATGCCGGCGGCACCAACGAGTTACGTCGCCGTCTGAATCTGACCTTCGAACGCGCCAAAGACCACCCAGACTCGGTCACTCGATACCAGCCCGGACAGGATGAAAGCCACCTGCGAGAGTTACGGTTGATCGCCGATCTGCACAGCGCCATCCGTGACCGCGCCCTGTCGATGAACTATCAACCCAAGCTGGACATTCACACAGGCCAAGTCACTCAGGTGGAGGCTCTGGTACGTTGGATTCATCCGGACTTGGGGTTCATTTCACCCGAGGAGTTCATCTTCCTGGCCGAACAGTCTGGCCAGATCCACAACCTGACCGCCCATATTCTGCAGCGGGTGGCAGAAGATGCTCGGCAATGGACCGCTGCGGGTATCGACGCCGGTGTCGCGATCAACCTTTCTGCCATGGACCTGACCTGGCCGGATCTGATCGGCCACGTCGAAACCACCTTCGCCAATTGGCACCACGAGCGGGCCCGTATCACGCTGGAAGTGACCGAGAGCGCCTTGATGCAGGATCCGGAAGAAGCCATGACCACGCTGAACCGGCTTCGGGATCTGGGCGTGACCCTGTCGGTCGACGATTTCGGTACCGGCTACTCCTCACTGTCCCAACTGCGCAAGCTGCCAGTGCAGGAACTGAAGATCGATAAGTCGTTCGTGCTTAAGCTCGACTCCGAGCCGCAGGACCAATTGATCGTTAAATCCACCATTGATATGGCCCATGGCCTGGGTCTGAAAGTGGTGGCCGAGGGCATTGAAACCCTTCAGGCCTGGCACTTGCTCCGGCAATGGGGCTGCAACCTCGGCCAGGGTTTCTACCTCAGCCGTCCCGTGCCAGTAACAGACCTGACCGACACCATCAACGCCCTGAATAACCGGCGTCAGGAACTCGCCGAGCCTTTTATGGAGTACAACAAATGACCTATCGCCTGCCGCTGCTGGCAGCCCTGCTCGCGCTTCTCTGCCCACCGGTGTCAGCCGAGATCGGCAGCCGCATCTGGGCCACAGGCGGCGTCTCCACTATCGAAGGCAGCGCCGGTGGCGGCATTACCCCATGGGCTTTGTTGGGCAGTTACGCCAGCGACGAAGAGTGGGGCGGCACCCTGGCCCTGAGCCAAGCCGAAACCGATGACTATACCCTTGCGGTTTCCGGCGCCGGACTGACCTGGAACAACCGGCTGGAGATTACCGTCGCACGCCAGACCCTGGATCTGGACGAGCTGGTGTTTACGCTCAAGAACGGGTTCGGCCTGGAACAGGATGAGCTGGTTCAAGACGTCTTCGGCGCCAAGGTCCGGCTAACCGGAGACGTGCTCTACAGCCCCTGGGGCCAGTGGTCGGCTGGACTGCAATACAAGCGACAGCGGGAATTTACCGTGCCCGCTGCCATTGGCGCTCGCGACGACAGCGGCACCGACGTTTACCTGAGCGGCAGCAAGTTGTTCTTCGCCGCCATCATGGACCGAAACCTGCTGATCAACGCCACCCTGCGAGCCACTCGGGCCAACCAGGGTGGCCTGCTCGGCTTTGGCGGTGATCGCAACAATGGCCACGAGCTGATGGCCGAAGGCAGCGTCGGCCTGTTCCTCACTCGCCAGTGGCTGGTGGGGGCCGAGTATCGACAAAAGCCCGACAATTTGAGTTTCGCCGCCGAAGACGACTGGTGGGACCTGTTTCTGGCCTGGGTACCGGATCGACGCCTGGCGGTGACGGCCGCTCTGGTGAATCTCGGTGACGTGGCCACCCTGGAGGACCAACAGGGGCTGTTCCTCCAGCTTCAGGGGAGTTTCTGACATGCCCAAGCCAATATTGCAGCCATTGAAAGCAATCACCCTGGCACTGTTCGGCTTGAGTTTGCTCGGATGCCAAACCAGCGCGCAGACTCCGGACGATGACCGGAGCACCGCCCAATCCGAACAGAGCGACCTGTACCAGCAACTAGGGAAGCGTACGGGCATCGCCCAGATCGTTGAGGACCTGTTGTTCCTCATCGTCGAAGACCAACGCATCAATCAACAGTTCAAAGGCATGGACGTTGCCCGCTTCCACCGCAACCTGACCGACCAGCTGTGCGAGCTCAGTGGCGGCCCCTGTACCTACAGTGGCCGGGAGATGCGCGAACTGCACGCCGACATGGCCATTACCGACACGCAATTCAATGCTCTGGCGGAAAACCTGATCCTGGCCATGGAGAAAAATGGCGTTCCGACCGGCGCACAGAATCGACTGCTTAAACAGCTGATCCCGCTCTACCCAGACGTTCGCAACCTGTGATCGCGAGCCACAACCGGGTATTCTAGCGCCCAAACCAACCTCACTAGCCTGGAGATTGTCGCCTTGTTGGAAAACGCCGACCTGGGAAAACTGATTCTTCGCCTGACCCTGGGCGGACTCATGCTGTTCCATGGCATTGCCAAGCTGATAAACGGCATCGGATTCATTGAGGGCGAGCTTGCCAGCCACGGCCTGCCCACCATCCTGGCCTATGGCGTCTACATCGGTGAGATACTGGCGCCGCTGATGGTGATTCTCGGTTACCAGACCCGCATCGGCGCCCTGCTGATCATCTTCAACATGCTGGTGGCGATCGCCCTGGTGCACGGCCATCAGTTGCTGGCCCTGGGCAGCAATGGCGGCTGGGCGCTGGAACTGCAGGGCTTCTTCCTGTTCACCGCAGTGGCCGTGATCTTTCTCGGCCCGGGTCGCTACAAACTGAAGAACTGACCGGCCTACTGGTTGCCGGCGGACGCGGTACGGCTTTCGCTGTAGGTCATCACCCGGTTTCGGCCCGCGCCCTTGGCGCCATACAGCGCCGCATCGGCCCGGCGGATCAGTTCGCCGGGAGCCTGATCCCGCTCGGGAACCAGGGTGGCAACCCCGACACTGACACTGAGAGTAACCGCCACCTCCTGGGCACCCGGGTAGACGGTAGCCGTTTCCACCGCCTGGCGCAGACGCTCGGCCACCCGCTCCGCCCCCTCCGGCGGGGTGGCCGGTAACAGCACAGCGAATTCCTCGCCCCCGTACCGGGCCAGCAAATCCCCCGAACGCTGGATCTCGTTGGCGCAAATGGCCGCCACGGTGATCAGGCAATCGTCACCGACCAGGTGGCCGTACTTGTCGTTCACCGACTTGAAGTAATCGATGTCCAGCAGCAACAGGCTTATGGGCAAGTTCTGGCGTCCGATCCGGCACCACTCCACCTTGAGGCGCTCATCAAACTGGCGCCGGTTGGCAACCTGGGTCAGGCCATCGGTCAGGCTGATGGCCTGCAACCGACGATTGGCCCGCTCCAGTTCTTCAGTGCGCTCCTGCACCCGTTCCTCCAGGGTCTGATTGGCGCGCCGCTGGATCTCCAGAGCCTGTTCCTGGGCCCGCAACCGGCGCCGACGCTCCAGGTTGATGCGATAGGCCAGGGCAAAAGACAGCAGGATGACCTCAAGGGCGACGCCAATCTGGGGCCCGAACTCGGTCAGGAAAGTGGTGGGCAGATAGCCCAGCTTGCTGACCGCAAGGACCAAATGCCCCAGCAGCAGTGGCGTCCAGGCCAGCACGTACAAGCCCGCCAGCCGCTGGCCCCGGGACCAGACATAGAGGCCAATCAGCCAGGCCGCCGGTGTCGCCACCGCGGCGACCACCGCCACCAGGGTGATCGCGGTCTGATAAATCCCGGCCAGGCCCAACAGAATGCCAGCCCCGGCACTAACCATCAGTAACTGCAGGAAGCGGTAACAGGCCAGGCTGTACTTGGCCACGGCCAGGAACTGCAGACTGAACACCAGCGCCGCGATCATGGTCAGCCCGATCATGGGCACGGTGATGTAGCGGTTCAGACCGGGCAAATCGGGCCACAGCCACTGGAACAGGATGCCCTTGAAGTGCAGGTGCACCAGGCCTGACAGCACCACGGTGAGCACGTACCAGAGGTAGGTGGGCTGGCGAATGATGGTGAATAGAAACAGGTTGTACAGCGCCAGGGCCACGATGATGCCGAGAAACATGGTCTGCCAGCCGTAGGACAACTGCTCGCCGGCCAGAAACTCCACCGACGATTCCAGCTCCACCGGCACCTGCACCGCGCCCTGGGTTTTCACCCGCAGGTACGCCGTCAGTGGCTCGTTATTGAAAGGTATCGGGAAGACAAAATTGCGATGGTTCACCGGTCGGCTGGCGAACGGCCGTGAGTCGCCGGTTTGGTAGCGAGTCAGCACCCGGCCATCCTGGACCCAGTACAGGTCGATCTCATCGAGCAGCGGGTAACTGATCTCCAGAACCCGGTTTTCCGGCTGCGCCGGCACCCGCACCTCAAGCCAATAGGCGCTGTCACTGAAGCCGAGGTTGAGGCCCCGGCCGGCCTCCAGGGTTTGCCATCGGCTGGGGTCGAGCGCCTGGACCTGGGCAATGGTGAGTGGACTGCCGGTGTTCTCAATCCAGCGAAGGGGCGCTGGCGCAGCACTGACCTGGCTTACGCTCAGCAACGCGACCAGCACCGACCAAAATAAGGCCGCAAAACTCGCGGTGTGCTTCATAGACAGGTTCCGGTTTTCGGGC
>JBPEXK010000201.1:0-1807 GCA_052031745.1 Marinobacter sp.
CGACAAGCCCTCTGGGGTTACGCTCTTACTTGCTGGTGACCAGCGGACACTTGCTCTCGGAGAGCGGACGGTAGGCTTCGTCAGCCGGGATGGTGCGCAGGATCTTGTACAGGTCCCACTCACCCTTCGATTCGGCTGGGGTCTTCACTTCCGCCAGGTACATGTCATGAACCATGCGACCGTCTTCGCGAATCACGCCGTTCTTGGTGAACATGTCGTTGATGGGGGTATCCATCATCTGCTTGCGTACGGTCTGGGCATCGTCAGAACCAGTTGCTTCGACAGCCTTCAGGTACTGCATGGTGCTGGAGTACACACCGGCGTGAATCATCGATGGCCGAACACCGGTCACTTCCATGAAGCGATCCGACCAGGCACGGGTTTCGTCGTTCATGTCCCAATACCAGCCGGTGGTCAGCTGAATGCCCTGAGCCGCTTCCACACCGAGGGAGTGAACGTCGTTCAGGAACAGCAGCAGCGCGGCCGGGGTCTGGCCGGACTGGGTCAGGCCGAACTCACTGGCGGTGTTGATGGCGTTGGTGGTGTCGGCGCCGGCGTTGGCCAGGGCGACCACATCAGCCCCTGACGCCTGGGCCTGCAGGATGAACGAGGAGAAGTCTGGCGTCGGGAACGGGTGGCGCAGGGTGCCGATGATTTCACCACCGTTGGCTTCAACCACTCGGGTTACGTCCCCTTCCAGGGCGTGACCGAACGCGTAGTCGGCGGTCAGGATGAACCAGGTCTTGCCGCCCTCTTTCACCACGGCGCTGGCAGTACCATTGGCCAGCGGATAGGTGTCGTACACGTAGTGGATGTGGTTCGGCGTGCAGTGTTCGTTGGTGATGCTGGAGGCGGCAGAACCGGAGACGATGCCCAGCTTGTCGTTTTCTTCGAGGATGTCACTCACGGCGATGGAGACCGAGGAAGCCACCAGGCCCGCGACCAGGTCAACGTTTTCGTTTTCCACCCAGCGGCGTACGGTACTGGAGGCCACGTCCGCGCTGTTGCGGTCGTCGGCGCTTACCACCTCGATTTTCTTGCCATTCACTTCACCACCGAAGTCGGCAATGGCCATTTCCATTGCTTTCAGGCCGTTCGGGCCTGCCAGGTCCCGGTAGGTCCCGGACATGTCCGCCAGATAACCGATCTTGACGGTGTCGTTGGAGATGGCAGCCTGGGCACCGGTGGCCATCATGGCTGATGCAACGGCTGAGGTCAGAAGCTTTTTCATCATTGTCATTGTTGTATCTCCGCTACTGTGTTGCGTTGGTTCGGGTTTGTTGTTGCTTTTTTTCTTTCGTTCTCGCCTATCCGGGTTCAGACCCCCAAATAGCTGTCCAGCACCGACTGCTTAGCCGTCAGCTCATCGGCACCGATTTCCTCCACAATCTTCCCGTGCTCGACCACGTAATGGCGGTCGGCCAGGGGCGCTGCGAAGTGAAAATTCTGTTCCACCAGCACGATGGTCAGGCCTTTCTCCTTCAGCTTGACCAGCACCTCGCCGAGCTTCTCGACGATGACCGGGGCCAGACCCTCGGTGATCTCGTCGAGCAGCAGCATGTTGGCGCCGGTGCGCAGGATGCGCGCCATGGCCAGCATCTGCTGTTCGCCGCCGGAGAGCTTGGTGCCCTGGCTGAAGCGGCGCTCGTACAGGTTGGGGAACATGTTGTAGATTTCTTCCAGGCTCATGCCGCCGCTGCGCACCACCGGTGGCAGGGTCAGGTTTTCCTGGACGCTGAGTGACGAAAAAATGCCCCGATGCTCGGGGCAATACCCGACACCCAACCTGGCAATATGATGGGGAGCG
>JBPEXK010000202.1:0-13506 GCA_052031745.1 Marinobacter sp.
TTGGCGTTGGAGTCGTTTTCCAGGTCCAGGTCGTTTTCAACATCGACCTCGCCACCGCTCTTGTCCGCGGCTTCACCGGTTAACTCGGAATCCCAGTAACTTACACTTGCACCGAGGCCCACAACATCAGCCTGAGCGAACGGTGCGGCCAGCAGCAGCGAACCACCGGCAGCGACAATCAAGTTACGCATAAAACACCCTTTCTTGTTTGTGTGTCTGGATCAGTCGAACTGGATGCCCAAACGGCCTCCAACTTCCTCGTAGGTTTCGATCACATCCCCCAGTCCCTGGCGAAACCGGTCCTTGTCCATTTTCTTGCGGGTTTCTTTGTCCCAGATCCGGCAGCCGTCCGGGCTGAACTCGTCGCCCAGCACGATGTCGCCGCCACTGCGACCAAATTCCAGCTTGTAGTCCACCAGCAGCATACCTGCGTCGTCAAACAGCGCCTTGAGTACGTCATTGACCTGATAGGTCAGTTCCTTCATGCGCTCCAGTTCCTGCGCCGAGGCCCAGCCAAAGCTGACCGCCAGTGATTCGTTCACCATGGGGTCGTGCAGAGCGTCGTTTTTCAGGAACAGCTCGTAGGTGGACGGCGTCAGTTCCTTGCCCTCTTCCACCCCCAGACGGCGGCAAAGGCTGCCGGCGGAGATGTTCCGAACCACGCACTCAACTGGAATCATGTCCAGCTTTTTCACGATCGATTCGGTGGAAGACAGCAGGCCCTCGAAGTGGGTCGGGATGCCCGCAGCCTCAAGTTTTTCCATGATGAAGGCATTGAACTTGTTGTTCACCATGCCTTTTCGTTTGAGTTGCTCTTTTTTCTCACCATCGAAGGCCGAGGTGTCGTCCCGAAATTCGAGAATGAACCGGTCTGGGGTATCGGTCTTGAATACAGACTTGGCCTTGCCGGCGTAGAGCTCTTCACGCTTTTCCATTAGGGTCTCCGATGTGGTGCCGCCGAAGCAGCCACCACTCAATCAGTATAGATAGTCGAACAATTCTGTCAGCAGGTCTGGCGAGGTGCGTTCACCGTCGTAGGACGGCAGCCGCTCGGACGTCACCACGATGTCCTTGCGTCGCTCGCTGAGACTGATGGTATGGGTGTGCTGTGGCTCTTCGTCATCGCCAAACCAGTTAAACCAGCCCGAATCCCGCTCATCTTCGGTGCGGAAGTCCACGTAGAACCAGCCCTCGCTGCGGTTCAGGTCCACCACTGGCACTTCGGCTTCGTTGAGGGCCCTGCTCACTTCCGCCCAGGAACGCCCGTAATCCAGGCTCATGCGGATGGCGACGGCCTCCTCATTCCTGGAAACCAGCTTCACCAGCGGATCGCTCACCATCCCCGAGGCCGCCCGGGAGAACGACTTGGTCTCTTCCCTGGCACGCAGGAACTCACCCAGATCCGCCAGCAGGCGTTTCTGCAGCTCCAACGCCTCGGGCGTCGGGCTGGTCACCCCGGACCAGGGCACCAGCTCATCAGGCTGATCACCCACTGCCACTTTACGCATCTGGATTTCGGTGGTTTTCCGGCGAACACCTGGCGCCATGCGCACCTGCAGAACCACCTTGGGCTCGTCGGCGTTCGGGTTGTCCGGCAGCTCCGCCAATACCCGGGCACGCTTGCTGAAGTTGAGCAACTCACTCTGCAACAGACCCAGCTGCGGGCTGTCGTAGGCCACACCCAGCCCGCGCTCGGCCATGTACGCATTGGCCGCTGGCCAGATCCGCCCGGGCACGTCATTGACAAGCAGCCACACCCGACCATCCAGCTCTTCGATGGCGTAATTCTCATCGAGGATTTCGGAGGTCATGTCGGGAGGATTGGGGATCGAGGAGGGGTAAAACTTGCTTGCATCTGCCACGGCAACGTCACGAATGGGCATCACCTGGCTAAAGCGGGATTGATCGGCGCTGGCCGGGAGGTCGAGCGGCTGACCCTCCTTGGCAGACACGTACCGCTCGGTGCGGTCTTCCAGCACGCCGCAGCCGGACAGTGCTGAGAACAGCAGCAGTCCGGAAGCGGTTTTGACAGAAACGGACAACAGGTTGGAACGGGTTCCAAAGAGAACCGGCATCGGGTTACTCCGGGTCAAAAACAGTTTCAGTGAACTCAGAGCACACCTGAGGCTTTCAGCGCATCTTCCACTTCTGCGTGGAACTTCTCGCTCAGTGGTGTCAGCGGCAGGCGAATGCCTTCACTGATCATGCCGATCCGATGCAGTGCCCATTTTACGGGAATGGGGTTGGCTTCGAGGAACAGCTTGCGGTTCAGCGGCATGAGCAACTCGTTCAGGCGCTCGGTTTCTTCCCGGTTACCGGCAATGGCAGCTTCACAGAGCTGAGACATGGCCTTGGGGGCCACGTTCGCCGTTACCGACACGTTGCCTTTGCCGCCGGCGAGCATCAGCTCTGCGGCCGTGGCGTCGTCCCCGGAATAGACCGCCAGACGGCCATCGAGCGCCTGGATAAGCTCGGCACCCCTGGGGATGTTGCCGGTGGCATCCTTGATTGCGACGATGTTGGGAATGTCGGCCAGACGCAGAACGGTTTCGTTGAGCATGTCGCAGGCGGTGCGCCCTGGCACGTTGTACAGCATCTGCTTCATGCCCGGAACCGCCTCGGCGATGGTCTTGAAGTGCTGGTACAGGCCTTCCTGGGTCGGCTTGTTGTAGTAAGGCACAACCAGCAGGCAGGCGTCAGCACCGAGCTTGTGCGCTTCGGTGGTGAGCTCAATTGCCTCACGGGTACTGTTACCGCCGGTACCGGCGATGACCGGAATGCGACCATTCACGCGTTTTATGATGTGCCCGATCACCTGACAATGCTCTTCAGGGTCCAGGGTTGCGGATTCACCTGTGGTGCCCACGGCGACGATGCCATGGGTGCCGTTTTCAATATGAAAGTCGACCAGTCGATCCAGTTCCTGCCAGTGAATTTCACCGTTTGGATCCATGGGCGTGACCAGCGCGACAAGGCTACCCGTAATCATAAAAGCTCCGTCCGAATAAAACCGATATGGTAATGTTGGGCACGAACTGACACAAGGGAATTAAAGGAGATCGAATGTCGTCCGTCGAACTGGGCCAGCCCGTACCCGATTTTGAGGCTTCCGCCACCGGCAACCAGACCTTTCGCCTGAGCGATTATCGTGGCCGCAATCTGGTTCTCTACTTCTACCCCAAGGACAACACCCCGGGTTGCACCACCGAAGGCCAGGACTTCCGTGACCGCATGGCCGACTTCGCAGAGGCCAACACCGAAATCCTTGGCATTTCAAGGGATGGACTCAAAGCCCACGAGAACTTCCGAGCCAAACACGACTTCCCGTTCCATCTGATTTCAGACAAAGACGAAGCGGTGTGCAAGCTGTTCGATGTCATCAAGCTCAAAAAGCTCTACGGCAAGGAATACCTGGGCATCGAGCGCAGCACATTCCTGATCGATACCGACGGCACCCTGCGTAGCGCGTGGCGTGGCGTCAAGGTGAAAGGCCACGCCGACGAGGTTCTCGAAGCCGCCCAAGCACTCTAACGACTCAAGATTCCCCCACGGCCGGTGGCGGGGCATGCTCCTGCACCGGCCAGGCGGCAAACACGGCTTTCAGCATGGTTGCCAACGGGATGGCGAAAAAGACACCCCAGAGCCCCCAGATACCGCCGAAGAACAGAACCGCAACGATGATCGCGACCGGATGCAGGTTGTTCACCTCGGAAAACAGAATCGGCACCAGGACGTTGCCATCCAGGGCCTGAATAACCCCATAGACCACCATCACCCAGATAAAGTGACTGCCCCAGCCAAAGGCAAAGAGGCCAATCATCGCCACGGGTATGGTCACCACCGCCGCTCCGATGTAGGGAATGACCACGCTCAGCCCCACCAGCAGGGACAACAAGGCGGCGTATGGCATTCCGAGCAACTTGAAGCACACGTAAGTGGCACCACCAACGATCAGGATCTCCACCGCTTTGCCGCGCACGTAATTGGCGCATTGGAGATTCACCTCGTGCCAGATTCGAAGCATCATCGGGCGCTGGGGCGGCAGCAGGCGGCCGATGGCGTTCAGCATCAACTCCCGATCTTTCAGGAAGAAGAACACCAGAATTGGCACCAGCACCATGTAGATCAGCAGTGCCACCAGGTCAGGGATGCTCGAAAGGGAGAAGGACACCAGCCACTGAGTCATGTGGCCGACTTCTGTCGAAACTTGTTGATAGAGGGTATTCACCGCTTCGGCGGAGATCAGCTGCGGGTATTCCTCGGGCAGCAGCTCAAGGTATGACTGCAACTCGCGAATGATGCGCGGTGTCTCGCCCGCCAGATTACTGACCTGGGTCCAGATCAACGGCAGCAATCCGAAGATCACGCCCACCAATACCCCCAGAAAGACCAGAAACACCCCAAGGATGGCGACGATCTCCGGCACGCCCAGCTTGACCATTTTGGTCACTAGGCCCTGCAAAATAAACGCGATGATCAATGAAGCAATGGCCGGGGCCAGCATGGCGCCGAACCAGATCACGAAGATGGTTCCGGTCACCAGAATCAGAAACAGGATGACCGCTTCTTCATCGGAAAAGTACTTGTGGGCCAGACCACGTAAAATCCTGAGCATCAGTCTCTCCGAACAGTTAACCGCCGCACTTTATCACAAACCGATACTGGCCATCGGCTTCTGACTGGCTCACCAGCTCATGACTGGACAGCTCGATAAAGGCTGGAATGTCCCGGGCAGAACCGGAATCGGTGGCAATGACTTCCAGCTCCTCGCCGGGCGCCATGCCATTCAACTCTAGCTTGGTTTTCAGCAGCGGCATCGGGCAGACGAGGCCGGATGCGTCGAGAGTACGATCAACCATAGAAGACAAACACCGGTAAAAACTGTAAAGCTTATAAACGGACCGGCATTATGCCGACAGTGTTAATGTATTGCACCACAATAGTTTTTAATCGAAAAACCCGAACTTTTTATCGTAGGCTGTTGTCTCAACGCCACACTTAACGGCCGTGTTGAACCGCTAGACAGAACGGCCACACAGAACGGAAGGTAAGCCCGTTACATGATCAACGCTCGACCCTCGCCCCGCCCTAAATCTGCTGTCAGATCCGGAATCCTGGCACTCAGCCTCCTGTTTTCCGGTGCGCCTGCCCTGGCCCAGGATTCGGAGCTACCCAGCATTGGCGGCGCCGGCGGCGGCCTGATCTCGGGCCAACAGGAGTCAGAAATTGGCCAACAGGTGATGGTATCGATCCGGCGATCCGCGCCACAGATCACCGACCCCCTGGTCTTTGATTACCTGACCGCCATTACCTACCAGCTGGTCCCCTCGGCACCACTGCAGGAGCGGGAGCTGACCCTGGCGCTGATCGACAGCCCCGCCATCAACGCGTTCGCGGTTCCCGGTGGCATTGTTGGTGTGAACGGCGGCCTGTTCCTGCATGCCAGCACCGAGCAGCAGTTCGCCTCGGTACTGGCACACGAACTTGCCCACCTAAGCCAACGACATTTTGCCCGGCGACTGGAGCAGCAGGAGACCAGCGCACCACTGACCATCGCTGGCATGATTGCCGGCATCGTGCTCTCGGCGGTCACCCAGTCAGATCTGGGCATCGCTGCCATTGCCGGTACCCAGGCCCTGGCGGTGCAGAACATGCTTGCTTACAGCCGGGCTCACGAACAGGAAGCTGACCGGGTGGGCCTGGAAATTCTGGCGCGCTCGGGCATGGACCCGGACGGCATGCCGGAAATGTTCGAAATCATGATGCGACAGAACCGCCTGCAGGGAAACCAGCCGCCCGAATACCTCTCTACCCACCCGCTAACTCAAAGCCGCGTCGCCGATACCCGTAACCGGGCCACCCAGTACCCCGAGCGGCCTGTACAGGACAGCCAGGAGTACCATCTGGTGCGGAGCCGGCTTCAGGTACGCTATGCCACCTCCCCCGAGACAGCGGTGGCAACCTTTGCCTCCTACCTTGAAGACGACGCACACCAGCGCAATGAGGCGGTGAAATACGGGTTGGCTGTGGCGCACCAGAGCAACAACCAACCGGAAAAGGCGGCCGCCCTGCTGGAAGAACTGCTGCAAAAACACCCGGGACGCATAACGTTTCAGGTCAGCCTTGCCGAAGTCCTGCTCGACCAGAACCGGATTCAGGACGCCAGGGCCCTGCTTGAGAAGGCATTGGCCCGGAATCCGGAGAACTACCCGATCATGCACACGTTGGCGGAAGTGGAACTGGCCGACAACAACGGTGCCGCGGCGGCGGAGTTATTGCAGCGACTGACCCGAATGTTGCCGGGCCAGGAGCACCTGTGGCTCCGACTGGCCGAGGCTGAGGGCGTGGCGCGGAATATCGTTGGCGTGCATCGAGCGCGGGCCGAATACGACGTATTGAGGGGTGATCTGGAGGCGGCTCAGCGCCAGTTGCGCCAAGCCCAGGAAAAGCTTCCGGCGGGTTCTCCGCAGCGCCAAGTGGTGACTGAGCGACTGGCCGAAATCACCAGCCGGCTCAACGCCCGCCGCAACGGCTAGCTCACCCCACTCGGACCACTCAGGCGTTGCCTGCTGCCTTGAGGTTCATGTTGGCAGTGAAATCCAGCATGCGGCGGAGCGGCTTGAGGGCGCGCTCGCGCAAAGCGTCGTCCACATGAACTTCCTGGTCGCCCTGCTCCAGGACGTGCAGCAGGTTCTCCAATCCGTTCATGGCCATCCAGGGGCAATGGGCGCAGCTGCGACAGGTTGCACCGTTACCCGCAGTGGGCGCCTCCAGCAAGGTTTTGTTCGGTGCCAGCTGCTGCATCTTGTAGAAGATGCCGTTATCGGTGGCAACAATGAACTTTTCGTTTGGCAGCGTCTGCACCGCGTGAATCAGCTGCGACGTCGACCCAACCACATCCGCCATTTGCACCACGGCATCCGGTGACTCCGGGTGCACGAGCACCGCCGCCTCCGGATACAGTGCTTTCAGATCTTCGAGGCCGCGATACTTGAACTCCTCGTGGACAATGCAGGAACCATCCCACAGCAGCATGTCCGCGCCCGTGGTTTTCTGAACGTAGTGGCCAAGGTGTTTGTCGGGCGCCCACAGGATCTTTTCGCCACGGGCATCCAGGTCTTCAACAATGGCCTGGGCACAGCTGGACGTTACCACCCAGTCAGCACGGGCTTTTACCGCCGCCGAGGTGTTGGCGTAAACCACCACGGTCCGGTCCGGGTGCTGGTCGCAGAAATCGGCAAATTCGTCAGCGGGACAACCCACGTCGAGCGAGCAGGTTGCTTCCAGAGTCGGCATCAGAACCCGCTTTTCGGGGTTGAGGATCTTGGCGGTCTCGCCCATGAACCGGACGCCAGCCACCACCACAGTGGATGCAGGGTGCTGATTGCCAAATCGAGCCATTTCCAGTGAGTCTGCCACGCATCCGCCGGTTTCCTCGGCCAGGCGCTGCAGGTCCGGATCAGTGTAGTAGTGCGCAACAAGAACGGCATCTTTGGCCTTGAGCGCGGCCTTGATGCGAGCCTCCAGATCAGCCTTTTCATCAGCACTCAGGGGTTTAGGCTCCGCCGCATGGGCGAGGTGTTCCTGAACAAGGATACGATCTTCAGCTCGACTCATTTACTGCTTCTCTGTGTTGCCATGTCATTGAGAGTATACCACTTTAGGCCTTCGATTCGGGCTCTGACATTGGTACGTAACAGAACTCTGAATGGTGTTTGGACGGCCCTGGTGGATAGGTAAGAACGTATACGCAAAAAAAAAGAGCCCGGAGGCTCTTTTTTTCGCAAAACCCCGAAGGGCTCGCTATTTGGTGGGTCGTGAAGGATTCGAACCTTCGACCAATTGGTTAAAAGCCAACTGCTCTACCAACTGAGCTAACGACCCAAACGAGGCGCATATAGTAATGATTTTTTTGGGCTGATCAACCCCTTTTTTCGAGGTTTCTCAAGATTTTTTCAATCACACCCTAACGATCGGACGACTCCAGAAACTGTTTGGCCAATTTGGCAGCACTGCTGTTCGGATATTCACCAACCACGGTGTTCATCCGCCGCTTGGCTTCTTCAGTTTCACCCAGCCGATCCAGCGTGACGCCCAGTTTGTAGACGGCGTCTGGCGCTTTCCGATGATCCGGATAGCGGGTCGCGACAATGGTGAACGCCTGCTTGGCCTGCTCCAGCTGAGGTTTGACCAGATACACCTCACCCAGCCAGTAATAGGCATTGACCGTCAAATCGCCCTCCGGGTACTGATCGATGAATTCGTACAACCGACTGATCGCCTGGTCATATTCCTTCTGATTTCGAATCAGATCGACGATTTCCTGGTATTCCTTGCGCTCTTTCGCTTCTGGCTGGCGATACTCCCGACTTGGGGTGGACGCTGTTCCCCCAGCACCGGCATCGGTGCCGGCCGGTTCGGCCGCCGCCGGCTGCGCTTCGACTTTCTCGGACAACTCGAGAATGCGCTGATCCAGATCGATGTAGCGGTCCCGGCCCTGCTCTTTCAGGCGATCAATCTGGTACCGCTGCTCCTCTACCTCACCCTGCAACCGACGGACTTCGCCCTGCAGTTGCTGAATCATGTAAAAGAGTTCGGCGGTGGCCTGATTGCTGTTCGCGGTGCGCTGGGCTTGCGAACTGCTGTTCTGGAAGGCGGGCGTTGACGACTGCGCCAGCGCCGTTCCCGCTTGCCCAAAGGCAAGCGAGACGGCCACTGTCGCCATGAGTGTTTTTCTCATGGGCTATCCTGAGGTCTGGTGCGTTTACTCGAACACGAGCTCCACGCGACGGTTCTGAGCCCAGTCACTCTCAGAGGAACCCATTACCGCCGGCTTTTCTTCACCATAGCTTACGGTTTCGATCTGGCCCCGTGAAGCGCCATTAACGATCAGGAAGCGCTGAACCGCGTTGGCACGACGCTCGCCCAGGGCCAGGTTGTATTCCTTGGTGCCACGCTCATCGGCATGACCTTCCAGGCGAACCTGCTGACCCGGGTTGTTGGCCAGGAACTGGGCGTGGGCAACCAGCACGTCGCGCGCTTCCGGCTTGATCTCGGCGGTATCGAAGTCGAAGTAAAACACGGTGATGTCACGCAGGGCTTCCTGTTCGGCACGCTGCTGCGCCGCCATGCGCTCTTCTTCGGTCATGGCCGAGGAAGACACGCCGTCCTGATCATCACCGCCGTACACGGTAGAGCCGCCGTCCTGGTCGATAGCCGCCACGTCGGAACCATAAGCGCCGTCGTCCTGGGTCTCACCGGTAGAGCTACAGCCGGCAAACAGGCCAACAGACAGAAGAACTGCGAACGCCTTCGATTGAGCTGACAACTTCATAACACTTTCCTTTCAGTTGATGGACTTGCTTTCTGAATCGTTAGCCGAGCGTGAAGTCACGCCCGTTACCGCACCAGCGGCCCCCAGGCCGGCTCACGTACGTCGCCTTCCGAGGCCGGAAGACTGTACGCCGCACCGCCGTCGGCCGAAATCACTGTCAACACGCTATCCGAGCCTTGCTTGGTGGCGTAGATCAGCATGCGACCATTTGGGGACACGCTTGGGGATTCGTCGGATTGGGTTCGGGTAAGAATGGTCTCCTCACCAGACTTCAAATTGGTTCGAGCAATATGGAACGCCCGATCCCTCTGATGCACGTAGTAAACGTACTTACCCTCGTTATCGGGCCTCGGGCGAGCGTTATACCGGCTGCCAAAGGTGATGCGACGGGGCGAGGCACGCTCATTTTCCTTGTAGTAAATCTGGGGACCACCGGAACGATCCGAGGTGAAGAAAATGCCCTCGCCTGTGTGGTCCCAGCTTCCCTCGGTATCAATGGCCCAGTGGTTAGTAACCTTGGTCAGCTTTTGGGTCGCCAGGTTCATTCGGTAGATTTCGGCATTGCCGTCTTTCGACAGGGTCATCAGCAGCGACCGCCCGTCGTCGGACCAGGCTGGCGCGCTGTTCAGGCCCGGGAAATCAGCAACCTTGGTGCGCTTGCCACTGGACAGCTCGTGCACAAAGATCACCGGCTTGCCCGTTTCAAACGACACATAGGCCAGCTTCTTGCCATCCGGGGACCAGGCCGGCGACAGGATGGGCTCCTGGCTTTCCAGGCGAATCCGGGCGCGCTTGCCATCGACATCGCTCACCTGCAAACGATAACGGGGCTTGCCGTTGAAGCGATCCAGGGTGACGTAGGCGAGTTTCGTTGAGAACGCCCCCGGCACCCCGGTAATGGCCTCGTACACCTTATCGCTGATGTGGTGCGCCAGGGACCGGATGTTAGAGGCAGAAACCGCCGCCGTTTCCCCCAGCAAACGCTCCTCGGTGTTCACGTCAAACAGCTCGAACCGGGCCGAAATCCGGTCGGCCTGCCGAGAAAGCTGGCCAACCAGGACGTAACGCTGCCCCAGCAATCGCCAATCCCGGAAGAAGACGTCCTCGCGTTTGGACGGCAGGCTGAGCATTTTTTCCGACGGCAACGGGCGGAACTCGCCACTCATCGCCAGATCGCTCTGCACAATGCTGCTGACCTTGTCGCCCGGCGGAATGTTGCCAGATTCGGCAAACGGCACCACCGCGATGGGAATAGCGGCGCCTGCGCCCTCGGTAATCCGGATCAACAGCTCTGCGCGCGCTGTGCCCATCGCGAAAAACACAAGGGCCAGCACAGCAAGACATTTCTTCGGCGACATGGTCCAAACCCGCTCTGTCATTGTCTGTTTCATTCCTTATCTCAACCGGCGAGGGTTGAACTCGATGGTGAACTGGCGGAAATAACGCTCGAACGTATCCCGCTTGTCGGGAATCGGGTACCGATTCAAAGATCGAACCGCACTCAGCGCTGAATTATCGAAGGCGGTATTCCCGCTGCTACTCACCAGCCTCACCCCCGCCAGCTCGCCCGTGGGCAACAAAGTAATCTGCAGCCGCGCGGTCATTTCCTCTGTGGCCGATGAAGGCGGATACCAAGCCTGACTGAGCCGTTCACGGATCAGCGCCTGGTATTTCTCGCTCTCGGTCAGCATTTGCGCTTCCCGGGCCTTGGCGGCTGCTGCCTGGGCCTGCCGCCGAGCCTCGGCTTCCCGTGACTGACGAGCCTCTTCAGCCAGGGCTTCCAGTTGCTGCTCTTTCAATCGGCGCTCGGCTTCCTGACGCTTCCGTTCGGCTTCTTTCCGGGCCTCTTCCTCACGCTTCTTGCGCTCGGCCTCTTCCCTTTTTCGCTGCTCTTCCTTGCGCCGCTGTTCTTCCTGGCGCTTGCGCTCGGCTTCTGCCGCCTTGCGCTTGGCCTCTTCCTCGGCTTTCCGCCGCTCACGCTCTTTTGCCTCGGCTTCGGCTTTCTGGCGCGCAGCCTCTTTCGCCTTGGCAGCCTCTTCCTGTTTCCGCTTCTCCGCCAGTTGGCGCTTGCGCTCTTCCTCCCGAGCCTGGCGCTCCGCTTCCTCACGGGCCTTCTGCTCCGCCAGTTTGCGGGTTTCTTCCTGGCGCTTCTCCTCGGCCTGGCGCTGCTGCTCCGCCTTTCGCTTCTGCTCTTCCTGGCGTCGCTCTTCCTCAAGGTCCGGTTCGTCCTGCAGGGACTCAACCGGACTCGGCTCGGGCTGCTGCTGGGTGATCAATCGGGCCGAAATGCTCCGGGGCGGCGGTTCGTCGTCCGGACTGGTCCAGGTCCAACCGGCCAGGGCTACGACCACGATGACCAGGTGCAACCCCAAGGACAGCGCAACGGGCGACTTCCAGGGCGGTACACCGGTGTTGGTTACTTCGCGCTCGTGACCTATCACAACACACCTGCCCTAACCGGCATTACTTGTCGTCCAGTGGCGATTCGGTGATCAGGCCAATGCTGCGCGCGCCCGCACCCTGCAATTCCGCCATCAGTCGCACCACGGTGCCATATTCCACGTGCTCGTCACCGCGCACCAGAACCTCGCTGTTGGCACGCTGGGACAGCACCTTGGAAATCTGGTCACGAACTTCGGTCAACGACATGGGATCGCTACCGCGATCTCCGATTTCCATGAAGTAGGCGCCGTTGGCGTCCACCGACACCACGATCGACTCCACATCCTTATCGGCCTGGATCGGATCGGACGTGGTCTCCGGCAGGTCGACCTTCACCCCCTGGGTCAACATTGGCGCAGTAACCATGAAAATAACCAGCAACACCAACATCACGTCGATGTACGGCACCACGTTGATCTCCGACATCGGTTTCCGCCGATGCTGCGGCATCATGCCCATGCCTTTCATCGCGCTGCCCTCCGATTAATGCCAACCAAGCTCATTTACGCGGCGCTCTTTTCGGTGTGGTGAACGCGCCGATGGAGAATGCTTGAGAACTCCTCCGCGAAGGTTTCGTAGTTCTTGAGCAACGCATCGGACATGGCCGAGAACCGGTTGTAGGCAATAACCGCCGGGATGGCCGCGAACAGACCCATGGCGGTCGCGATCAAGGCTTCGGAGATACCCGGTGCCACTGTGGCCAAGGTGGCCTGCTGGACCTGTGCCAGCCCCCGGAACGAGTTCATGATGCCCCAGACGGTGCCGAACAGGCCGATATACGGACTGGTGGAGCCCACGGTGGCCAGGAACGGTAGATGGGTTTCGAGGCGTTCCTGCTCACGTGAGAAGGCCACGCGCATGGCCCGCTGGGTGCCTTCCATCACCGCATCCGCATCCCGGCTTTGCTGCCGCAGGCGCGAGAATTCCTTGAAGCCGGCCCGAAAGACCGCTTCCATGCCGGAGAAAGGCGTCGGCTCGGCGTTTACTTCCCGGTAGAGCTGACCCAGGTCCATGCCGGACCAGAACCGCTCCTCAAACGCCACCTGTGACTGCTTGGCCTTCCGAAACACCTGGTAACGCTGAAAAATCAACGCCCAGGACACAATGGAAGCCAGCGCCAGCAGCAGCATGACAAGCTGCACCAGCACACCGGCATTGGACACGAGATACCAGACTGAAACTTCTGATTCCACCTTTTGCTCCTGGCTTATTCTGTTGTCTGCACGTTGCGCTCAAGCAACGCCTGCATATTTTCGGGTAACCGCCGCGGGCGGCCACTGTCCAGCGCCACGCACGCCACCCTCACCTCGGCTTCGCACAGCAGGGCCCGGTCTTCGGCGCGCAAAACCCGCTGCCTGAAGGCCATCCACACGCGACCAAACTCTAATGGCTCTGCCGTGACCAGCAACTGGTCATCGAGCCGGGCCGGCAACGCAAAATGTATCGCCATACGCTGTACAACATAGCTGATATTTTCCGCCAAGCCCGCACGCAAGCCCACGCCACAGCTGCGCACCCACTCGGTTCGGGCCCGCTCCATGTAGTGCAGATACTTGGCGTGAAAGACGATGCCGCCGGCGTCTGTGTCCTCTATGTAGACACGCACCGGCAGTTCAAAACGGTCACTTGCCGGCACTTCAGCCAAAGAGATCCTCCTCTTTGTCAGATTTTGGCGGCACAACACCAAAATGCTGATAGGCGTTGGACGTGACCATGCGCCCCCGCGGAGT
>JBPEXK010000203.1:0-6381 GCA_052031745.1 Marinobacter sp.
AACAGCAACGACCCGGTCGCCCTGGGCGAACTCACGGTGTACGGCGAAACCTACCGCAACACCGCCACCAAGACCGCTCTGGATCCCCAGGATACGCCCCAGAGTATCTCGGTGCTGGACCGCCAGGCCCTGGAAATGCGCGATGCCGACTCGGTGGCCGCGGCCCTGCGCTACGCCCCGGGGGTAAACACCGAACTGCGCGGCGGCGCGGTCGGCCGCCTGGACCTGTTCAGCATCCGCGGCTTCATCAATTACCAGAACTTCTACGATGGCCTGCAGCTGCTGTACAACGACTGGAACCTGCAGCCGCAGATCGACCTGCTGGCCGTGGAGCAGGTCGAGGTCTTCCGGGGCCCCACCTCCACCCTGTATGGCGCCATGCCGCCGGGTGGCATGGTCAACCTGATCGGCAAGCAGCCGTCCACCGACAGCTTCAACCGGGTCGAGATCGCCGGTGGCTCCCGGGACCTGAAGGAAGCCTCGGTGGAAAGCCGCGGCCAGCTGGGCGACTCGGATCTGTCCTACAGCCTGGTGGGCCTGACCCGCAGCCGGGACGGCCAGGCCGAAACCTCCGAGGAGGAGCGCCACATGATCGCGCCCTCGGTGAACTGGCAGGTAACCGAAGACACCCTGGTGAACGTCAACGTCTATTACCAGAAGGACCCGGAGAGCGGCATCTACACCACCCTGCCCGCCTCCGGCCTGTTCCTGGCCAACCCCAACGGCAAGCTGCCCCAGGACGCCTTCTCCGGGGACGCCAACTGGAACGAGTTCGACAAGGAAGTGTTGCTGGCCGGCTACAAGGTCAACCACAACATCAACGACAACTGGACCTTCCTGCAGAACTTCCGCTACACCGACGCCGAGGTGTTCCAGACCAACACCTACGGCACCGGCCTGGCCGCCGACGGCCGGACCCTGAGCCGGGAGGCCTACCTGACCGACGAGACCACCAACGGCTTTACCGTGGATAACCAGTTCTCCGGTCGGTTCCAGACCGGTCGGGCCCGCCACAACCTGCTGGTGGGGGTGGATTACCTGAGCCTGGATTCCGACGTGAAGTACGAGGACACCTCGTTCGGCAGCGGCGCCCCGTCCATCGACCTGTTCAACCCGAATCACTATCAGATCACCCGGGACAGCATCGACATCACCGACACCGCCTACTCCTCGGACTTCAACATCCGGAAGAAGCAGCTCGGGATTTATCTGCAGGACCAGGTGGAGATCGACCGCTTGGTGCTGCTGGGCGGGGTCCGCTGGGACGACTACACCGGCGAGGAAACAGGCCGGCAGTACGGCGCCCAGATCGACCGCAAGCTGGAGCAGGACAACGTGTCCACCCGCGCCGGGGTCATGTACCGGGCCGGTAACGGTTTCTCCCCCTACCTCAACTACGCCGAGAGCTTTGAGCCGCAGACCGGATCCGATCGCAACGGCAACGAGTTCGACCCGTCCGAGGGCGAGCAGTACGAACTGGGTGTGAAGTACCAGGCCCCGACCGGCCGCACCACCGCCAACCTGGCGCTGTTCCAGATCACCAAGGAAAACGTGCCGACCCGGGATCCGAACGGCGGCCCCTACGACAAGGTCCAGGCCGGCGAGGTCCGCTCCCGGGGCGTGGAACTGGAAGCCCAGGCCCAGCCGATCGACAGCCTGCTGATGACCCTGAGCTACACCTATCAGGATGTGGAAGTGACCAAGGACAACTCCGGGCTGGAAGGCCAGACCCCGGTCTGGGTGCCGGAACAGCTGGTCTCGGCCTGGGCCGACTACGGCTTCTACGAGGGCCCGCTGAACGGCCTGGTGGCCGGTCTGGGGGTACGCTACATCGGCGAGGCGGAGTACGACGCCGCCACCAACGACGGCCAGGTGCCGGACGCCACCCTGATCGACGTCGCCTTCCGCTACAGCCTGGGGCAGCTGTCGCACACCCTGAGGGGCACGGAACTGGGTCTGTCGGTGAACAACCTCACCGACGAGCGCTACTACAGCTGCTTTGACGCCAACAACTGCTGGTTTGGCGAGGAGCGCACGGTGGAGGCATCGGTGTCTTACACCTTCTGAGCCGCGCTTGCATCACCTGCTCGCGATCAGAACACGTAAATCACCCCGACACCCAGCTCCGCCTCATAATCGTTCCGAGACACGGGGCTATCCGCGATGTCGCTGCCGTAGTGCTCGTACAGGGCTTCGCCAAACAGTTGCCAATGCGGGGTCAGGTTGAAGCGGTAGTTGTAGTTGATGCCAATCGATCGATACCCGCCATCCAGCTCGGTGGGTGGCAGCGATGACGCGGAGGATTGGCTCGCCGTGACGCCAAAATCACTGTTGGCTTGTTCACTGTCGTGGAACACGGCGACCACGGCAATTTCAGAGCCGGTTCCGTCTGTTTGGGTGCCGAATCGATGACCGTATCCGATCAAGGCCCGATTGCCATTGGGGCCGAAGATGACGCGGCCATCGATCCAGTTGCGCCACTGGTCGCTGAGGTCTCGACGAAATTGCAGGACTGCCTCGGCCCCTTCATCCTGATCGCCGAGGCCATCCAGATCGCCATCACTGGAATCGGATTCTGCTCGACCTTCGTCAAATCCCAGCGACGCCTCCAACAACCAGGCGTCGGACACGAGTCCACGCCAACCCAGGGCTTCGCCGGCAAAATAGTACAGGTGCCTGCCGCTGCGCCACTGCAGCGCACCGGCCGGGTCGAGTTCAAAATCGAACTCGTCGGAGCCTTCGTACTCGGATTCGTACTCAACGCCAAGCCCCAGCCCGACTCCCCAGCCATCGCCATCGGTAAAATCGTCCAGGGACGGTAGAGGGACCAACACGGATCTGCTTTCGTCCGCCAGCGAGTAGTGGGCGTAGGAAAATGCCAGGAAGGGCGCGGTCAGCAGAATGGCCGTTGATAACTTCATGGGATTCTCCTCCTCTGTGTGGAGGAAGTCGTCCTAGTCAGTATAGCGCTCCCTGGCGGAAGCTGACGCTGACCGTCGCAGCAGTCATCCCATGACAGGCGCCCTCAGTGGAGCACCCGCACCGCGCCTTCAACGGGCCGCTGGAATGGAAAGGTGGATGGGCACCAGTTCAGGTGATCGGAGAAAAACTCGGCGTGACGGGACCGATCCAATAGCACGGTTACGCATTCCTCCATGCCACAGCATTCCGGCGATGGGGCCAACTGATCGTCGGCATGGAGCGAATCCAGCGCCCGAAACAGCACCCGTTCCTTGCCGCGGAGGTCACCGCAAATGGACAACGCCTGGGACACCAGGATGGTCGCGAGGGTCAGCTCCAGGTGCATGCAGCTCTCGTCGGCCGGGCCTTCGAGACTGGCCAGGTCCATGGCGCTGCCAGACAGGGACACGACATCACGCCAGCGGTTGGTCTCGATGCACGTCCGTGCCCGCTCCATCCACAACAGCCAGAGGTCTTTGCGTTCTTCCAGGGATAGGTCGGCAAACTGCTGCCGATGATTGGCGCACAAAAAATCCATGTCCGTCTCCTCGCAATTTTGAAATGATAATAGTTATCATTACCAAAAACTGCAAGACGGACTTGGATTCAGGCGGGTGCACCAGCCCTTATCCACTTCTGGAATTCAAGCTCGGGTAAGCCACGGCTGAAATAGAAGCCTTGCACAACATCGCAGCCCAATCGCCGTATCGTACTCAGTTGCTGCTCGTTCTCTACCCCCTCAACGACTGTCGTCAGAGAGAGGCTGTCCGCGATAGCCACCATTGAGCGCACCAATGCCTGATCGTCCTCGGACACCGCAATATCCCGGATAAACGAACGATCGATCTTCAACACGGACACGGGTAATCGCTTCAAGTGACTCAACGATGAGTAACCTGTGCCAAAGTCGTCTATCGCCAGAGTCACGCCGATTTCCCGTAAGACGCCCAGGTTGGTATTGAGCGCCTCCGCATTTGAGACAAAGGTACTCTCGGTAATCTCGCACTCAAGCTGATCGGATGCCAGCCCCTCGCTCTCCAATGCACGGCGTATCTCATCTCCCAATTGCGGATCGTCAAACTGCTTGGGGGACAGATTAATCGCGATAGGAATGCTGTTTCCGGCCTTCTGCAGCTGAGCCGCCATTCGGCAGGCCTCGCCGACTACCCAATACCCGATTTCGACAATCAACCCGGTCTCTTCGGCAACCGGAATGAACTCGCCCGGCGACACCCACCCCATCTCCGGATGTCGCCATCGCAACAAGGCTTCGGCACCAACCGTCTCACCGGTTGATGCCAGAACCTTGGGCTGATAATGCAATTCAAACTGATGCTTTTCGACGGCTCCACGCAATCCGTCCTCGATCATCAACCGGCGGGAAGCGCGGTTTCGCAATTCCTGTGAGAAAAAGCGATGACTTCCGGGCTTGGCCTGTTTCGCCTCGATCATCGCCGAATCGGCGCTGAACAACAGATCCTCGGCGTTTTCACCGTCGTCCGGTGCCACCGAGATTCCAACGTTCACACGGGTAAACACCGGTCGGCCCTCAATGTTGAAGGCGTGACTGAACGCGTGCTGAATCTTCTCCGCCAGCCGGGTCAGTTCATAGGGGCTTTCAACCTGGCGCAGGATGACCCCAAATTCGTCCGAGCCGACCCGCCCAACGACGGCGCTGTCTCCCACCTGATGCTGGATGCGTTCCATGGATTTGCGCAACACCCGGTCACCGGCACTGTTGCCAAAGGTGTCATTGATGCGCTGGAACCGGTGCAGGTCAATGACCATGAAGGCCACCGTTTGCCCTGAGTCCCGGTGATCAATGGCGGCTTGCAGTTCCTCCCGGAGCATCAGCCGATTGGGGCCCTTGGTTAAGGGGTCGAAATAGGAAGCCCGGTAGAGTTTTTCCTCGAGATTCAATCGCTCGGACAGGTCTTTGCCCACCGCCAGATAATGGCGGGTCTCGCCAGAGTTGCTGAGTACCGGGGTAATGGTCTGGTGGTTGTGGAACAGCTCACCGTTCTTGCGGCGATTGATGAAAATTGAACTGAAACTGTTGCCGCTGCGCAGAGTACTCCACAACTTCTGGTAGAACTCGGCATTGTGCTGATCGGACTTGAGCAACTTGGCATGTCGGCCGAGGGCTTCGGTCTGGGTATAACCGGTGACCCGTTCGAAAGCGCCATTGACGTATTCAAGATAGCCGTTGCTGTCGGTTACGAATACGATGTCCTCAGCCTGATCCAGGGCCTGGGACAGGAACCCAAGTCTCCGGTGGGTGGCCTTCAGGTCGGTAATGTCCCGGGAAATACCGAACAAGCCAATGCGTTCACCCTGCGCATCCCGAACCACCCCTTTGGTGGTGAGCAGGCTGCGACTGGGATCGTTGGGGTTGGCCTCCTCGATGGTCTCGGTTCTGCCGGCGTCAAGCACGGCCTGATCCTGTTGCTCGATGGCCTGCCAGGCACTGGCGATCGGCCAGATGTCGCGATCGGCGCAGCCGACGAATGCATCCCGTTCAATCCCCGTCAGGTCGCTCACGGCCTTGTTCACATACAGATAACGACCCGCGTCATCCTTCACAAACACCGCGTCGGTGGTGTTGTCGAACACGCTCTGCAGGATCGCATGACGGGCCGCACTCTCCCGAGCCAACGACTTCTGCTCAGTGATGTCCCGCACCACGGCCAGCAGCAGGGTGCGCTGATCGATGACCAGTTTGGACAAGCTGACCTCGGCATCGAATTCCTGACCATCCAATCGGCAATGACGCCACTCGAAGCGGATGGCCTGTTCGGTCTCCATGCGCTGAATCAGCTCTGCGGCCCGGTCGGCACTGGGTGTTCCGTCCGGCTGGTAGTCGGGGGAAAAGTCCACCGGGGATTTGCCCACCAGGTTTTCCGGAGCGGTGCCAAACAAGTCGCCGGTGCGCGGATTGCACTCCGTGAAGGCCATGCCTTCCATCAGAAAGATACCGTCGTTGGCATTGTCGAACAGGGCGCGGTACCGCTGTTCACTGACTCCGACGCGCTCCAGGGCCCGCATGGTGTCGTCCACATCCGCCATGAACCCTTCGATGTAATCGCCCGAGTCCGACTGAACACGCCGGCCCTGGTCCCGGACCCAACGCTGCCTGCCATTGGCCAGGCGCAGCCGGTAGGTCAGATCGTACGACTTGCCCTGGCTCAGCTGGGCCTCTAACTCTTTCTGGACCCGTTCACCGTCGTCGATGCGACTCCAGAAATTCATGCGGCGCTGCAGAACCTCAGCCGGGCGCAGACCAAGGAATTCCTCCACGCCATCACTGACAAACACCAGGGCCCGGGGCGGCTCGTAGTCGGTGCGGTAGACCACGCCGGGGACATTGCTCAACAGGACTTCCAAAGAAATCTGCTTGCGACGCAGTTCCGCAGACACAGC
>JBPEXK010000020.1:0-1602 GCA_052031745.1 Marinobacter sp.
GTACCCTGGGCCGGGCAGGATGTGCTCAAGGGCGTGGTTCGCGCGCGCTCCGGTAACACCCTGACCATCGGCGGCGCGGTGATCGAGCCGGAAGACCAGGCCGCGGCGTTCCTCAGCGAAATCACCCTGGACGTGGGCGCTGACACCACCGTGACCGGCTACCGTCTGGGCGACGCCACCATCGACAGCCTATCTGTGGGCCAGCGCGTGCTCGCACTGGGTCAGTTCGACAACGACGTGTTTGACGCCACCGACGGCCTGGTCCGCATGAAGCTCAATCGCATTGTCGGCCAAGTGAATGCCCCCGCGCCGATGGCGCTGGATCTGGCCTGGATCAACCGTCGTCCGGTCGCACGCTTTGATTTTGCCGGCACCGGCCTGACCGAGACCGACGACGCCGATCCGGCCAATTACCAGATCGACACCGGCGCCCTGGACACCAGCGGCATCGCTATTGACGAGTGGATTCAGGTGCGCGGCTACCCAACCGCCTTTGGCAGTGCGCCCGAGGATTTCGATGCGGTGTCGGTGATCAACCCGTCCCTGGAGTCCACCGTTGCCAAGTTTGTTGGCCACTGGCCAGAGGGTGCGGCCGGCGACGTCACCGTGGACGGCAATGATCTGATCCTGGACAAGACCGGCGCTCGGTCCTACTTCCACCTGCGCGGCTTGCCGGCAGTGGTGACCGCCCAGTTCGAGCTGAACTCGATCACTGGTGATGCCAACCAGGGCCGGTTCGCGCTGTTTACTCGGGGCGAGGGCATCCGCCTGTACCGGAACTACATCGACTTTGTCACGGCGGTGGCGGCGAAACTCAACGCCGGGCACAGCATCCGCCACTTGAGCGCGAGCGGAAGTTACAGCGACAGCAACCAGCAACTGGTGGCCACTGGCATCCAGGTGCGACTGTAACCTCCTGATGCCGGCAGGAATCCGGTAGAGTAGGGGCGAATCGGCGAGCGAGAGGGATCACGCTGGCCGGTTCGCCGACTGGGTTCAGACAACCAACAATAAAAGCGACAAAGCCAAACAAATGAACGACCAGCGTCTTGAGCAGTTCCTGGCATCGGTGGAAAAGCGGGCCTATCGCATGGCGCGGCTGGCCACCCGTAACGATGCCGACGCGCTGGATATCGTGCAGGACGCGATGATGAAACTGGCGACTCGTTACGGCGAACGCACCGAGGAAGAATGGAAGCCGCTGTTTTATCGCATCCTGGAGCGAAGGATACTGGACTGGCATAGGCGGGAGAGTGTTCGGAACCGCTGGTTCTTCTGGCGCCGGGACGACCATGACGACGAGTCCGGCGAGGACTTCACCGAGAGCGCCAGCGACGGCGGCACGGGGAACCCCTACGCCGCATTGGCGTTCGAACGCAGCGGGCAGGCGGTGATGGAGGCGATCGAGGCCTTGCCGCTGAAACAGCAGCAGTGTTTTCTGTTGCGCTGCTGGGAGGGGCTGTCGGTGCAGGAAACCGCGAGCATCATGGGGGTAGCCCCCGGCAGCGTGAAAACCCACGCCCACCGGGCGCTGCAAAAACTGACACAGGTGATAGAGCAACACGGCCATGAGTGAATCCAACGAACACGACCGGGACGATC
>JBPEXK010000204.1:0-1143 GCA_052031745.1 Marinobacter sp.
TCGTACAAGGCTCGCTGTTCGGCACTGAAGGTACCACTGACCGGGAAGGTGCGCGTGATGTCCGAGGCGTAGCACTCGTACTCGCAGCCGGCGTCGATCAGCACCAGGTCGCCGTCTTTCAGGGGCGCGCTGTTCTCGATGTAATGCAGAATGCAGCCGTTGGCGCCGCTACCGACGATGGAAGGGTAGGCGGTGGAGCGAGCACCGTGACTCATGAAGGTATGAATCAGTTCCGCCTCCAGGTTGTACTCATGGCCACCCTGGCGGGCGCGCTTCATGGCCCGGCAATGCGCCTCGGCACTGATGGCCGCGGCCTTGGCCATGACCTTGATTTCGCTCGCGCTCTTGTACAGGCGCAGGTCGTGCAAGAAGTGCTCGAGGGAGACAAACTCACCGGGCGGATGGGCACCGGTGCGCACCTTGCTGCGAATGGTCTTAACCCAGGCCATGACCCGGCCGTCAAAGTGCTGATCCTTGCCCAGCGGGTAATAGACCCGGCTGCGGCCTTCGATCATGCCCGGCAGGATGTCGTCGATGTCGGAGATCGGGAAGGCATCGTCCAGGCCATAGCGCTCGATCGCCCCTTCCGGACCCACCAGGAAACCGTCCCAGAGTTCTTTCTCGGGATTGCGCTCTTTGCAGAACAGCACCGACTCGCCGTGTTCCCGCCCTGGAATCAGGGCCAGCACCGCTTCCGGTTCGCCGAAGCCGGTGAGGTACTGGAAGTCGCTGTCCTGGCGAAACGGATGCAGCACATCCCGATTGCGCACGCGCTCAGGCGCGGCCGGGATGATGGCAATGCTGTCTGGCGCCATGCGCTCCATCAGCTTACGACGGCGCTCGGCGAATTCCTTGACGGGTATCATGGAAGGCATAGTCTCTCCCGTAATGGTTGCCCTGCTCAGTGCAGGGTCGGCGAAGGCGAATCCGGCTGTTCCGGGGCATTGAACTCGGTGAACACCGCCAGCGCCCCAAGCCGAACGTATTCGGTAATCTCGAGCAGCTGCTGCTCGGTCTCGTCGGTGGCTTCCTCGTCGTTGGCGAGCTGACTGATGGCGACCAGGTCTTCGATAAGCTCCCGAATCTCATCCGGCGCCTGGCCCAGAGACTCACCGGCGGACAGCGCCATGCCTTCGAGGAAAC
>JBPEXK010000205.1:0-1924 GCA_052031745.1 Marinobacter sp.
AACCGGGTACCGGCTTGCCGGCGCTGGTGCCGGCGGTGTATTGGCCGCGCACCACCCGGCTCTCCATCATGTCCGGGGTCACCCGGCGCAGCGCTTTCAGCACTTTGACCTTCTCATCGCGAATGCTGTCCGCGGACAGGTCCGAGGGCGGGTCCATGGCGATCAGGCACAACAGCTGCAGCAGGTGGTTCTGGATCATGTCGCGGATCTGGCCGGCCTGATCGAAGTAGCCCCACCGGCCCTCAATGCCCACGCTCTCCGCCACGGTGATTTCCACATGGGAGATGTGGTTCTGGTCCCACTGGGAGGCAAACAGGTTGTTGGCAAAACGCAGGGCAATCAGGTTCTGCACTGTCTCCTTACCCAGGTAATGGTCAATGCGGAACAACTGGCTCTCGGTGAACACTTCGCCCAGCTCGTCGTTGATGACCTTGGACGATTCCAGGTCGTGGCCGATGGGTTTCTCCACCACCACCCGGGTCTGTTCGGTGCAACAACTGGCCGACCGCAAATTGCGGGCAATCACCCCGTACATGGACGGCGGCGTTGCCATGTACACGATGAGTTCGTTGTGCTTGTCGTCGCGCCAGTCGTTCAGGGCGTGAAACCCCTCCGGATCGCTGAAGTCCAGCACCTGGTAGTCCACCCGCTGGACAAACTTGTCGGCAACGGCGGAGTCAAATTCGTCGGGCTTTACGTAGTGCTTGAGCTTATCGAGCAGAGTCTGGCGCACGCCTTGGGTATCGGTATCGGTGCGTGCGATCGCAAGGATTCGGCTGCCGCTGGCCAGCAGATTGGCCCGCTCCAGCTGGTATAGGGCAGGAAACAGTTTGCGCTGGGCCAAATCGCCGAGGGCGCCAAACAGCATAAGGTCGCAACGGGTATTGCTTTTGTTGACCATTGGATCCTTCTCTCCGGTGGGTTGAACGGCAGCAAGGTGACGGCCGCCCATCAAAGGTGTTGACGTTTGATGTAGTAATTTTATGCAAATAATGACATTGGAAATTGGGTTTTCCAAGGAAAAATTGCATCAAATGACATTTTTACTACCCAAAACAGCGGAAAAACGCGGTATAATCGGCGGCGTCGAAAAACAACGAACGCCAAAGAGTCAGGGAGTACTTTTAATGGCCGCGAATCAGGCGCACCGCGATGACAACCTGCTTGCCGACATCCAGGCCCGACTGGACAGCCTCAACAAATCCGAGCGCAAAGTCGCCGAGGCCATTCTTCGTGACCCCAGTGCCGCAACTCGTTACAGCATAGCCGCGCTGGCCCGGGCGGCCAACGTCAGCGAACCCACCGTGAACCGGTTCTGCCGGGGTTTCTCCGCCACCGGCTTCCCGGACTTCAAGATCCGCCTGGCCCAGAGCATCGCCACCGGCACGCCCTATGTCGGACAGAACGTGGAGGCCAACGACACCGTTGCCGAGTTCGCCGACAAGATCATGCTCAGCACCATCGCCAGCCTGGACAAGGCGCGTCAGGCCCTGGACTCGAACGCCCTGGCCACCGCCATCGATTATTTGATCCAGGCCAAGCAGATCAACTTCTTCGGCATGGGCGGCTCGGCCTCGGTCGCCATCGACGCCCAGCACAAGTTCTTCCGCTTCAACATCCCGGTGATGTGCTACGACGACGCCTTGATGCAGCGCATGGTGGCGGCCGGCTCCAGCGTTGGCGATGTCATCGTGCTGATCTCCTACACCGGCCGCACCCGGGAAACCGTAGACATCGCCCAGGTAGCCCGCGCCAATGGCGCCACCGTGATCGGCATTACCAACCCGGACTCGCCCCTGGCGGAAGTATGCAGCACGGTGGTGGGCGTGACGGCGCCGGAGGACACCGAGGTCTACATGCCCATGTCGTCCCGAATCATTCATCTGACCGTCATCGATATTCTGGCCACGGGCGTCACCCTCAA
>JBPEXK010000206.1:0-18534 GCA_052031745.1 Marinobacter sp.
CATCTCCAGGCAGGTAACCACGTCGTATTGCCCGGCGTGTTCGTCATCCAGGGCGAGGTCTTCCACCGTGGTCTGGCGGTAGTCCACTTTGACGCCGCTCTCCAGGCCGTGCAGCTTTGCCACCGAGAGCGGTGCCTCGCCCATATCGATGCCGGTCACGTGCGCGCCACGCTGGGCCATACCTTCCGACAGCAGGCCGCCGCCACAGCCCACGTCCAGCACTCGCTTGCCGGCCAGTGCCACGCGCTCGTCGATGTAGTTCAGCCGCAACGGGTTGATGTCGTGCAGGGGACGAAATTCACTGGTGGGGTCCCACCAGCGGCTGGCCAGGGCTTCAAACTTGGCTATTTCGTTCCGGTCTACATTCTGGTTGGTCATGGTCTCTTGCCTGAAAAAGTCGTCAAAGTAAGGTTATTTGGCCTGCTGGGCCTTGATGCGTTCCTGCCAGTTGGCCACGCGCAGCATCAGGTCTGCGACATCAATGCGGGTCAACCGGCCATCCTGTAACTGAGGTACGCCGTTGATCCAGCTATGGCTTACCGCCCGGCCATGGTTGCTGTAGACCAGGTGGGAGGCGGGGTCGTAGACCGGCTGCAGGAACGGATCGCTCAAATCCACGGCGATCAGGTCAGCGAGCTTGCCGGGTACCAGGGAGCCGAGTTCGTCGGCACGACCCAGGGCTTTGGCGCCATTCAGGGTGGCCATGGTCAAGGCCTGGTGGGCCGACAGCGCTGAGGCATCGCCGGCCACCACCTTGGCGACCATGGCGGCGGTGCGCAGCTCGCCAAACAGGTCCAGGTCGTTGTTGCTGGCGGCGCCGTCGGTGCCGATCGCGACATTGATGCCGGCATCCAGCAGACGCTGAACCGGACACAGGCCGCTGGCCAGCTTGAGGTTGGATTCCGGGCAGTGGACCACGTGGGCGCCAGAGCTGGCCACGGTGTCCTGATCGGCCTCATTGACCTGGGTCATGTGCACGCACTGGGTGTTGGGGCCCAGCAGGCCGAGGTCCGCCAACCGGGCCAGCGGCCGCTGGCCCTGCTTCTCGGTGGCATCGACCACTTCAAACTCGGTTTCGTGCAGGTGAATCTGAATTGGCGCGCCGGTCTTGGCCGACAGCGAAATGGCGCCCTGAAGCGGCTCGTCGGAGACGGTGTAGGGCGCATGGGGCCCGATGGCCGGCGTGATGAAATCATTACCCTGCCAGCTATTGATAAAGGCCTCGCCCTTGTTCAGGTACTCTTCCGGCCCTGAGCCCCAGGCGGTCGGGAAATCCAGCAGCGGGAACGAAATCTGTGCCCGCATGCCGACGTCGTGGGCGGCTTGGGCCGCGATTTCCGGGAAGAAGTACATGTCGGCGAAAGTAGTGGTGCCGGTGCGCAGCATTTCCGCCATCGCCAGCTGGGTACCGTCGGCGATAAAGGCCTCGTTGACGAAAGCTCCTTCCGCCGGCCAGATGTGATCGTTGAGCCAGGTCATCAGCGGCAGGTCGTCGGCCATGCCCCGAAACAGCGACATGGCGGCATGGCCATGCAGGTTGATCAGGCCGGGCAGCACCACGTGCTGGTCCAGGTCCACCGTTTCGCGGGTGCGGAAGCGTTCGTCGGCTTCCTCGCGGGACACCACCGCGGCAATCCGGCTGCCCTGAATGATAATGGCCTGGTGTTCCAGAACCGTGGCTTCGGGTTCGATGGGGATGACCCACCGGGCGTTGATGCGGATATCGGCTGCGGTAATCGTGTCTGCCGTCATGTACCTGCCTTCGGAGCCGGGGCGCGGTGTACCACGCGAGGAAAATGTAGCCCGGAAGTATAAACGTTATACTGGCGCTTTTCAGCGTTTCAGAACCGGAGCTGTTGCTATGTCGACCCCCACCCCGTCTGCCCCCTCCCAGGCCTCCACCCGCCAGATTGGGACCGTGGCCATGCGCTGGCACGAGCACAGCCTGGAATTGCTGGACCAGCGTTTACTGCCGGCAGAGGAGCATTGGCTCACCCTGGAGGGCGCGTCCGGGGTCGCCCAGAGTATTCGGGACATGGTGGTGCGCGGCGCCCCGGCTATTGGCATCAGCGCCGCCTACGGGGTTGCGCTGGCGGCTCGGCATGCCGGCACCGGGGACTGGCGCGCCGAGATCGCTGCCGCCATTGATGAGTTGGCAGCGTCCCGGCCGACCGCGGTGAATCTGTTTTGGGCCCTGCAGCGCATGGAGCGGGTGTTTCGAGACTGTCAGACGCTGGCCGAGGCCAGTCAGCGCCTGGCGGCCGAAGCGGTGACTATTCACCAGGAAGATCTGGCCGCCAACCTGGCGATGGCGGATCACGCCCTGGCCGCGATGGGCGCCGAACAGCCGTTCTCGGTGCTGACCCACTGCAACACAGGCGCGCTTGCCACCGGCGGTTATGGCACTGCCCTGGGCGTGATTCGACGCCTGCACGAGAAGCAGTTGCTGGACACGGTGTACGCCGACGAAACCCGGCCCTGGCTCCAGGGCAGCCGGCTCACTGCCTGGGAACTGGCGCAGGAGGGCATTCCGGTGACCCTCAACGCCGATGGTGCGGCGGCGGCGATTCTGGCCAGCAAGAACGTCAGCTGGGTGGTGGTGGGCGCCGACCGCATCACCGCCAACGGGGATGTGGCCAACAAGATCGGCACATACAGTCTGGCGGTGCTGGCCCGACACCATGGCGTTGGGTTCATGGTGGTGGCGCCGTCGAGCACGGTGGACATGGCGCTGGTATCGGGAGCTGCCATTCCCATTGAGGAGCGAGAGGGTACCGAAATCCGTGAGCTGCGGGGCGTTCCCCTGGCCCCAAAAGGCGCGAAGGTCTACAACCCGGTCTTCGATGTCACGCCGGCGGACCTTATTGATGTGATCGTGACGGAGAAAGGTGTGGTGCGTAACCCCAGCGAGGCCGGCATGCGGGCGTTATTTGCCTGACGGCTTTCGGCTCCGACCGCCCGAAGCCTTCTTCGCCGGTTTTTTAGCCGCCGCTGGTTTGGCCTCCGCCGGCTCGGCGTAGCTGGCTTTCAGCTCCGCCACCTGCTGTTCCTGCTCCTCGATGAAATGCAGGGACATCTCGAAGCTCTGGCGGGTGAATTCCAGTACCTTCTGGAAGCCCTCATCCGACAGATTGCGGGCGTCGTCGTGGCGCCGGAAGATGTTGATGAACTCCCGCTCGCGCTCGAATTGCAAGGGCAGCCGACCCACGCCCCAATCGTTCAGAACCTGCCAGACTTCGGGGTTGTAGTTGCGGGTGGTGCGCATGATGAAGGGGATGGGGTCGTTGCGCGCAATCAGCGCCGCCAGGCGCAGAATCAATTCAAAAGACAGGGTGCTGGTGCCGTCCTCGATGGCCTCAAGCACCGATTTGTCCCGCAGGTCCAGGGCTTCGCTCATTTCCGACAGGGTCAGGCCCGCCACTTCGCGAATATCCCGGAGCGATTGGCCGGCGGTCAGCATCGCCCGAAGCTGATCCTGAGAGTTGATCAGCGCCCGGCCAACCCGCATGGAAGTATCGGTAGCTCGGACGCCAAAGCGAATTGCCGAGCCGGTCAGGCTGGTCAGGCGGTCAATCAAACCCTCGGATTCTCTGGACTCACGCTCGTCCGAGGCACCCAGTTCTTCAATCTCTTCCATCGACCGCATGGCGTGCAGGGCATCAAGCAATGTGTCCTGAAGCGCGCGCCGGGAGAGTCGGGACGACGAATCCTTGTCCTGTTCAGCCATGTTCGGTCCCGGTTAGCTTACTGGGCGGGTGCCTGGGCGGCGAGGTGCCGCGGCGATACGATGGACACCATCTTGCGATCGAGCTCCAGCATGTCCGCCATGATGTGGCCACCCTCGCGAATCACGAAATCCAGTTCGTCGTCGGTATTGTCCAGGTCGGCCGCCTGCTGGTCCTGCCAATCCTCGAGCTCCTCCAGTGTGGCGAAAGGCTCGTCGCCCCGGAGTTCCCGACGGGCGTTGGCAATGGTTAGCCGGGTCTGCTCGATCTGTTCGTGCTGGCTCTTGCGGGCCTCGTAATTGAGGCTGACCGAATCCAGGTCGCGCTGCTTCTTCAGGAAGTCGATTTCCTTCTGCAGCAGGCTGAACTCCGGGCTGTCGGAGAAGCGGGCTTCGTGCCGGGCACGCAGCTCGTCAATGATACCGCTGAAGTCGAAGTAGCGATTGTGGGGCACCGCCTCAATCTGATCCCAGGGCAGGGCATGGTCCAGGGCGTTCTCACCAATGCGATCGTTGTCGATGCGGGACGGGATTTCAATGTCCGGGATCACGCCCTTGTGCTGCGTTGAGCCACCAGACACCCGATAGAATTTGGACTGGGTAATCTTGAGCTGGCCGTGATTGAGCGGCCGAACCGCTTGCACGGTGCCCTTGCCGAAGGTTTGCGAGCCCACCACCAGGCCGCGACCGTAGTCCTGGATGGCGCCGGCGAAAATTTCCGAAGCCGATGCGCTCATGCGGTTGGTCAGCACCACCAGGGGGCCGTCGTAGGCCACGGACGGGTCTTCGTCCTCCAGCACCTGAACGTCGTTGTTGGCATTGCGGATCTGCACGGTCGGGCCCTGATCAATGAACAGGCCGACCAGATCATTGGCCTCGTGCAGCGCGCCGCCGCCGTTGTTGCGCAGGTCAATCACCAGGCCGTCAACGCCATCCTGTTCCAGCTCGTCAATCAGTTTGCGCACGTCCCGGGTGGTGCTCTTATAGTCCGGGTCGCCCGCCTGCATCGCCTGGAAGTCGGCGTAGAAGGTGGGGATGGTGATAACACCCACGGTGTAATCGGAGTTGCCGCGCTTCAGCTCGATCACGTCCTTGCTGGCGCTCTGTTCCTCCAGTTTCACCTCGTCACGCTTGATGGCAATGGTTTTGGTGATGGTTTCATCACTGGCGTTGGAAGGAATCACTTCCAATGTGACCACGGAATTGCGCGGCCCCCGGATCAGGTCCACCACCTCGTCCAGGCGCCAGCCAATGACGTTCACCGGCTTTTCCTCGCCCTGGGCGACCGACACAATGCGGTCCGCCGGTTGCAGCTGGCCCTGTTTGGAGGCCGGACCGCCCGGCACCAGGCGCACCACCTTGGTGTATTCGTTGTCAGACTGCAGCACCGCGCCGATGCCTTCCAGTGACAGGCTCATGTTGATGTTGAAGTTCTCGGACGTGCGCGGCGAGAAATAGGAGGTGTGCGGGTCCCACATGCCGGTGAAGGCGTTCATATAGGCCTGGAAAGCGTCTTCGCTGCGGGCCTGGTAGGCGCGCTTGAGCTGGCCTTCATAGCGCCGACGCAGGTTGTCTTCGATGGTGTCGTCATCGGTGCCGTTAAGGCGCTGGGCCAGTACGGCGTTCTTGATGCGTTTCACCCAAAGCTCATCCAAGGCCTGCTGATCGGCCTCCCACGCCACTTCCGACCGGTCCAGCAGGATGCTGTCGTCGGTACTGAAGTCCAGTTCGCCGATACCTTTGTTGACCAGGTTCAGGGCGAACTGCAAGCGCTCGATGATGCGTTGCTGCACCAGGTTGTAGATGTCGAAGCCCGGCTGGAGTTGGCCGGTTTTCAGGGCCGCGCCCAGCTGGTTCTTCACCCGGCGGATCTTGGTCAGATCCTGCTGGGTCAGGTAGATGCGCTGACCGTCCAGGTACTCTAGGTAAGCGTCGAAGACATCGCCGGACAACTCGTCGCTGATGCCCAGATCCCGGAAATGGGTGAACTGTAGCTGGCGGGCAATGAGGATGTTGGCCCGAGCCTGATCGATGGTCGGTGCCACCGGCTCGTAGGTCAGCGATTCGTCCACCTTGGCCTGCAGACCCAATGGCGTCGCGACCAACAGAGCCATGGCCATGGCTTTGCAGAGTCCGATCCGGGTACGTTTGAGGGGAGTGCGCTGGGGAACAAATCTTTCCGCGATGGTCATAAATGCTTACCTGACGGTGCTGGGCGCCGATCCCTGGTGTGGACCATGCTCACCCGTTAGCGTTTCAATTCATTGTAGGCAAGCGGATATACGGTTGCCATAGGCAGCCGGTTTCGGTTCGTGACAATCTGTCCATGAACTGGTCATGTTGGCGGTAAGGCACCCCGGGTGTGAATGGTCACACCCGGGGTGCGGGGTCGAGGAGGAGCGCCGGTCAGGCGAAGGGCGTGTTCGACTCCGCGTGCTTGAGTAGCAGTTTCGGCGGGGCGAACCGGTCGCCGTGCTGCTGGGCCAGCTGCTCGGCCCGTTCGGCGAAGGCCCGGACTCCGTATTGATTGATGAACTGGATGGCGCCACCGGTCCAGGGCGCGTAGCCAATCCCGAAAATGCTGCCGATGTTGGCGTCCTCGACGGTCTTGAGCACACCTTCTTCCAGGCAGCGCACGCTTTCGATGGCCTGAATGAACAGAATCCGGTCTTTCAGGTCCTGCAGTGCCACGGTCCGGGCCTTGTCCGCGTCCACGAACTGGACCTCCAGCTCGGGCCACAGCCGCTTTTTGCCGTCAGCCGGGTAGTCGTAGAAGCCGGCACCGGCGGCCTTGCCCTTACGACCGTGCTGATCCAGCATCTGGTCGATCACCGCCTCGGCCGGGTGGGGCTGCCAGGCGTTGCCAGCCGCTTCGGTGTCCTTCTTGCTTTGATCCCGGATGTGGCGCATCAGCGTCAGGCTGACTTCGTCGGAAATCGCCAGCGGGCCTACCGGCATGCCGGCAAGCACGCCGGCGTTCTCGATGCTGGCCGGGTGAATGCCCTCGGCCAGCATGCAGATACCCTCGTTCACGAAGGTGCCAAACACTCGAGATGTGAAGAAGCCGCGGCTGTCGTTCACCACGATCGGGATCTTGCCGATCTGTTGCACATAGTCGAAGGCCCGGGCCAGGGTGTCATCAGAGGTGGCCTTGCCGACGATGATTTCCACCAGCTGCATCTTGTCCACCGGCGAGAAGAAGTGCAGGCCGATAAAGTGGTCCGGAGCGCTGGAAGCCTCCGCCAGTTGGGTGATCGGAATGGTTGAGGTGTTGGAGGCGAAGATGCCGTTGGGCTTGAGCCTGGGTTCCGCTTCCTGGGTCACCTTGGCTTTCAGCTCGCTGTCCTCGAACACCGCCTCGATCACCAGGTCACACCCCTCCAGGTCGTCGGCACTGTCGGTGGCCTTGATGCGCCCGAGAATCTCGGCTTTCTGGGCTTCTGTCATCCGGCCCCGGCTGACTTTCTTCGCCAGTAACTTCTCGGAATAGCCTTTGCCTTTCTCGGCGTTTTCCACCGAGACGTCCTTCAGGACCACGTCGATGCCGCGGGTGGCGGTGGCGTAGGCGATACCCGCCCCCATCATGCCAGCTCCCAGCACGCCGACCTTCTGGAAGGTCTCCTTGGCGACACCGTCGGGGCGGCTGCCCCCGGCGTTGATGGCGTTGAGCTGGAACCAGAAGGTTCCGGTCATGTTCTTGGCCACCTGGCCAATCACCAGTTCGGCAAAGTAGCGGGTTTCAATCAGGCTACCGGCATCGAAGGGCACCTGCGCGCCCTCAACGGCCGCCGACAGGATACGTTCCGGCGCCGGGTAGCAGCCTTTGGTCTTCTGTTTGAGCATGGCCGGCGCAATGGCCAGTTTCTGGGCCATGGCCGGGTGCTGCGGCGCCCCGCCAGGGAACTTGAAACCTTTCTGGTCCCAGGGTTGCTGGCAGGCGGGGTTGGCTTCGATGAAGGCCCGGGCCTGGGTGACCAATTGCTCGGGGGTGTCCACCACTTCGTCGATGATGCCGGCTTTCAGGGCTGCGGCGGGGTTCACCTTCTTGCCTTCCATCAGGTACGGGAACGCCGCCTCCAGGCCGATCATTCGGGGCAGGCGCTGGGTACCGCCGCCGCCCGGCAGCAGGCCCAGGGTCACTTCCGGCAGACCCAGCTGCAGTTTTTCGTCGTTCAGGACCACGCGGTGATGGCAGGCCAGGGCGATTTCCAGCCCGCCGCCCAGGGCGCTGCCGTTGATGGCGGCGACCACCGGTTTGCCGCAGGTTTCCAGCGCCCGCAGGTCGGCCTTCAGGCCGTTCACCATGTCTTCGAAGGCCTGGGCGTCTTCGCGGGTAACCTTGTGCAGCTCGTTCAGATCGCCGCCGGCGAAGAAGGTTTTCTTGGCCGAGGTGATGATGATGCCCCGCAGGCGATCGAGATCGCCCTGCACCCGGGCAACCGTCTCGGACAGTGCCTCACGGAAGGCGGCGTTCATGGTGTTGGCGCTCTGGCCGGGCATGTCGATGGTCAGGGTCAGAATCTGGTCGGAACCCAGGTCGTAACGGATGGCACTCATGTTTGTTCTCCTGTCAGAAAGATTGGGTTCAGACGCGCTCGATAATGGTGGCAATGCCCATGCCGCCACCAACACACAGGGTGGCGAGGCCGAAGCGCAATTCCCGTCGTTCCAGTTCGTCCAGCAGAGTGCCCAGAATCATGGCGCCGGTGGCGCCAAGCGGGTGGCCCATGGCGATGGCGCCACCGTTCACGTTCACCTTGTCGTCCGGAACCGACAGCTCGCGCTGGAACCGCATGACCACCGAAGCAAAGGCCTCGTTGACCTCGAACAGATCGATCTGGTCGACGGTCATGCCAGCTTTCTCCAGCGCCTTGCGGGCGGCCGGGGCCGGGCCGGTCAGCATGATGGTGGGATCGGTGCTGGTAACGGCGGTGGCGACAATCCTGGCCCTGGGTGTCAGCCCCAGGGCCTTACCCTTAGCCTCGCTGCCAATCAGCATGGCGGTGGCGCCATCCACGATGCCCGAGGAGTTGCCGGCGTGGTGCACGTGGTTGATCGTTTCGACATAGTGGTACTTTTCCCGGGCAACACCGTCAAACCCCATTTCACCCATCATCTGGAACGAAGGTTTCAGGCCGGCCAGGGAATCCAGGGAAGTGTCCGCGCGCACCTGTTCATCACGATCCAGGATCGTCACGCCGTTCTGATCGGTGACCGGCACGATGGACTTGGCGAAATAGCCGTTGGCCCAGGCGTTGGCGGCTTTCTGTTGGGACTTCACGGCGAACCCGTCCACGTCCTCCCGGCTGAAGCCTTCGAGGGTGGCGATCAGGTCGGCGCCGATGCCTTGGGGCATGAAGCCGGTGTGCAGGTTGGTGGCCGGGTCAGAGGCCCAGGCGCCGCCATCGGACCCCATAGGCACCCGGGACATGGCCTCGACGCCACCGGCGACGACCAGGTCTTCCCAGCCCGAGCGTACCTTCATGGCCGCAAGGTTCACCGCTTCCAGGCCCGAGGCGCAGAAGCGGTTCAGGGTCACGCCGGCGACTTTTTCGTCCCAGTCGGCGGCCAGGGCCGCGGTCTTGGCAATGTCTGCCCCCTGGTCCCCCACGGCGGTAACGCAGCCCATGACGATGTCATCGACCTCCGCCGTGTCCAGGCGGTTCCGTTGCTGCAGTGCGTCAAGCACCGTGGTGAGCAGGGTGATCGGCTTCACGCTGTGCAGCGCGCCATCTTTTTTGCCCCGTCCCCGCGGGGTGCGGACCGCGTCAAAAATGTACGCCTCGGTGGTCATGGTGTGTCCTCTGATCGTTGATGTTTCACTTGGCTATTGTGATGGCATCACCTTAGCTGGTCGGGGGGATGGGGGTAATGACGGCGGCTGCCAATCGGATTGGCGAAATTGCTCAGCCGATATGACAAGACCACAGCCGGCTTCTATGGTTACGGGTACCTGAAGGAATCAACGAGAGGCGCACTGCCATGTCCCTGCGAGACGCCATCGACAACTTTTACGAACGGCTGGTTCTCGACGCCATTGACGCGACCCGGCAGGAAGCGGACACCGCCGATTACCTGATTGATGTCATGTGCGTGGCGCTCAATCGTCTGCCCACGAGGTATTACCGCCACTCTATCGACATGATGTTCTACCTGGCGGATGAGGAACTCAAGACCATGAAAGAAAAATCCCTGGCGGAGGTTCGGGCCGCCAGGGATTATGTGAGTGAACACCAGAGGGAGTGATTGGGGTATCTAGGCCGAAGCGGCTGCTGCCAGCGCATTGTTCAGGCGTTTGGCAAGGGCCTGGTCCGGGGTCTGATCGGAGCCGTTCAGGCACCAGTTGGCAACCAGTTTCTCCAGCTCTTCAATCAGATTGTGGCTGTGCTCCGACGAACCCATGCCCTCGGCCAGGCGTTGCACCTGAATCTCCATGCGACGTTGCTGGTCCGATGCCGGCGAGTCGACGCCGCCCAGAATTTCCGCACGAATCACCAGTTCCTCATGACCGCAGTCCGGCTGTCCGGCCGCGAGTTTTGGCCAGTGATCGGGAATCTGTTGCGGCTCTGGCCGCCCTTTGAGGCGCGCCAATACCAGTGACTGCCAGGTGTTGATGTCGGTTTGCAATTGCTGCGCGTCCAGCACCTTGCTGATCCGGCGTTTTTCTCCGAGCACCCGGTCTTTCACCGAGGGCGACAGCCCATTTGTGGCCAGTTGCTCCAGGCGGGTGAGGGTGTTCTTCAGGGCTTCGGTCGCACGATCAGCCTGCATGGACTGGGCTTCTTCCAGAACCACCAGGGCTTTCTCATCGGCGGCCTGCACCGCCCGCTGCTGTTCGCTGCGTTCGGCGTCGCGGCGGGCAAAGATCTGATCACAGGCCTGGCGGAAGGCTTGCCACAGCTTGCGATCCTCGCGGTGTCGGGTGATGCCAATGGCCTTCCACTCGGACTGCAGGCGCTTGGCCTGATTCATGGCATCCTGCAGCGGCTCATGTTCGATCAGGGCAGTCGCTCGATCGACAATATCCTGTTTCAGCGCTTCGTTTTTCTGGCGCTCCTCGTCCAACGGTGTTTCCAACTGCTTCAGCAGGCTGTCGAACTGTTTTTGCACCTGCCGGTTGGCACGGAATTCCACCGGCCAGGCGGCTTTCCATTCCTGGCGGGCGGTCAAATGGATCTTCTCGGCGGCTTTCCAGTCGATGTTGGTCCAGTCGGCGTTGGCCAGGAAGGCCTCAAGCTCGGCACAGATGGCCTGGCGCTTCTCCAGATTGGCCTGCTTCAGCCCGGATTTGGCCTCAAAGTAGTCCTTGCAGGGTTCGTAGGCCTTATCCGAGGCCGCCTTAAAGCGTGCCCACAAGGAGCGGTCTGAGGAGCCGCCTAGGGCTCGCCATTCGTTCTGCAATTCCTTGATGCGCTCGGCCTTGGCCTCCGGTTCAATGGGCTGCTCTGCCAGGTGCTCCATTTGCTCGCACAGCGCAATCTGCTTGGGTTCGGTCGCAAAACCCAGCCAGTCGCCAAGCTCGCGCAGTTGGCCAGTCAAAAGTTGCATGCGGGCCTGGAACGGTTTGCCGTGACGATGGTCCAGGGACTTGAGCTGCTGCTGGGCATTTTTCAGCAGATGCCGGGACTCTTTCAGCTGTTTGGCTTCCAGGGCCTCGTCCAGCTGCTCAAGCGTCTGCGTCAATTCGCTGGCGATGGCTTTTTGCTTGGCCGCGTCTTCCGCCTTGGCTGCAGGTACCGGCTTGTCTTGACCGGCAATGTCGCGGGCCCCGGCCAGCAGGGTTGGCATCGGGAAATCCGCGGGCCAGCGTATTTCGTCGCTCAGGGCTTTCGCCTGGTCCCGGTGCTCATCGGTTATCGACTCGTTAGCGGCCGCTTCGGCGAGTTCGGTCAGCTGCTCCTTGGCCTGTACCAGTTGGCGAATGGCCGTGATGTAATTGCGCAGCGCCAACATGGTGTTTTCGTAGGTCTTCTGTTCTTGCTTGTCGACAGTGGTCGCTCTTGTGGCTTCCAGCCAGCGGTTTTCCTGGGTCTTTTGCAGGGCGTCCAGGGACGCCAGCGAGGGCAGGGTTTCCGGTGGCTGGGCGCGCAGGTCTTCGAGTGTGGCGGCAAGCAGGCTCAGGGTTTCCTCACGTTGGCGGTTTTGCTCCTCGTGCCGGGCTTCCTCGTCCTGGGCGGCCTGGATCTCGCGCACCCGTTCCTTGCATCGATAGCTGGCTTCCAGGAAACGCTGGGTCTGCTGTTCGCTGGCGTGGGCTTCCAGCTCAGCCCATTTCTGATGCAGGGTTTGTAGCCGCGCCTCGTAGAGCTTGGTGTCCTCGCTCCGGGCCTGGTCGTCTGCATTGTCCAGCAGCGCGCTGATGGCGCTGGCAATTTCTTCCTGGCGGGCCTGCTCCTGCCGTAGTTTCAGAAGGGACTGCTTCACCGCCTGGTAGACGCCCTTGTCCCGACCCTTGGCCTGCTTCTGCACCTGCTGCAGATGCGGCTCATCGGTGAGCCGGTTGGCCGCATCCAGGCGAACGTCGGCGGTAACGCCTTGAATTGCCAGTTCCGCCAGTTCCGCCTGGGTCGGTGAACCGTTCAAAGTGGCCAACTGGGATTCCCGCAAACTGGCGCGGTCGTCCTGTTGGCTCTCCGACGCTTTCGGCTCGGCTGGCTTGCTTGACGCGGCGCTGGCGGATTTCCTGGATTTGAACAGTTTCTGGATGAATGCGGCCATGGGGGTATCCTTTTGGGATTGAAACCAGTCTACGGTGTCGGGCAAAGTGAGCCGCCACCGGTCATCGGCGCCAGATTTGGGACGCCGGGTACTGTCTGCCGGAGCAGACCGGCAGAAATGAATTCGGCGGCTAGTCTAGCGTTTTGACGACGCACGCGGGAAGGGTCTGAATGGCAAAACCGGAAAATCAGGACGATCAGGAATACAAGGCACGTTCGGTGGCTTTGCGGCTGCTCGCCCGTCGGGAGCACAGTCGCCTGGAACTGTCGTTGAAGCTGCGTCAGCGCCGGCTGGAACCAGCGGTGATTGACGCGGTGCTGGACGAATATGAGGCGGAAGGCTGGCTGGACGATGACCGATTCGCCGACGTCTACGCCCGCCAGCGCATGGACATTGGTTATGGGCCACTGCGCATTCTCGGGGAGTTGCAACAGCGAGGGGTTCATCGCACCCCGGAGTGTCTCGCTGAGATGTCAGAGGAAGACTGGTGTCAGCAGGCCATTTCGCTACGGGAACGGCGATTTGGGCTCACCGATCTGGAGCGCGATTGGGATGAGAAGGTCCGTCAGGCGCGGTTTCTGAATCGGCGTGGCTACACCTCCAGCCAGGTAGAACGGGCCCTGGAGGTGAAGGCGCCCGAGCTGTAGGAGTGCCCGGAACCGCCGGCCACGAGGCCCTTACAAGGTTGGCGGGATCATGCCGAGCTCCGGTGGCAGGCTAGCCCGCATGTCCTGTTGCGCCAGGGTGTCGGCAGGGTTGGTTGAAACCCCAAGCGTTGCCTCGGGACCGCCCGCATCCTCGGTGCTAGCAACGTCCGTCTGGGTCGGCTCCGTCATCCGGGCCAGCACGTCGTAATAACGGCGAATGTTCTGCACATACAGCACCGGTTCATGTCCGCGGGCGAAACCAAACCGGGTCTTGGTGTACCACTCTTTTTGCGCCAGCAGTGGCAGAAACTCTTTCACATCCATCCAACGGTCCGGATTCTTGCCGGCGCTTTCGGTCAGGCGCCGGGCGTCCTCCAGGTGACCAAACCCCACATTGTAGGAAGCCAGGGCAAACCAGGTGCGATCCGGTTCGGGAATACGCTCAGGAATCTTCCGGTGCACCATACGGAAGTACTTGGCGCCACCCTGGATGCTTTCTTCCGCATCCATCCGGTTATTAATGCCGATGTATTTGGCAGTGTTACGGGTCAGCATCATCAGGCCGCGAACCCCGGTGGGTGATACCGCGTTCGGGCGCCAGTGGGATTCCTGGTAACCGATGGCGGCCAGCAGGCGCCAGTCAAGCTCGTATTCACTGGCGTAATCCTGGAACAGGGTCTCGTATTTGGGCAAACGGTTGTCCACATGGTGCATAAAGGTTCGGGCGCCCACGTAATTGAGTCGGTCAAGATGGCCGTAAAAGCGCTCGGACAATTGGGCCAGGGTGCCGTCGGCCTGGAGATCCTGCAGGAAATTCCGGGCGGCATTCACCAGGGTATTGTCCTGGGCTTTCGGGAACAGCCAGGCCAGTTCTTCCGGCTCGCCGAGCGAGAAGGCTTTTTTCACGTGGGGGAAGAAAACGTGATTGAGCTCCAGTTCATTGGAGGACACCACGGCGTAGGCGAATTCACCGCTCTCCACGCGCGCCAGCACGCCGGCGGCATCAATGCCCGGGTGCACCTGCCAGTCGAAGCCGCCTTCGTTGGTCTCAATCAGGTGTTGGTGGTTGCTCTCGGCCACCAGGTGTAAGGTTTGGCCGGTCAGGTCATCCAGCGACTCAGGGCGCAGGTGATCCCGGTGATAGACCACCACCGATTGAGCAACGATGCCCGTGGGCAGCACCAGATATTCGTCGGCGATCCCCGGTTGCCCGGACAAACCGGCCAGGCCAATGTGGGCGTAGTTGCGGGAAAGCACCGAGAGAATTTCGGTGTTGTCATCGGCAACGCGAACGCGAAGCTCTACGCCCAACTCGTCGGCGAACCGTTTCGCCAGTTCGTAGTCGTATCCCGTCGCGCCGTCCCGGCCTTCGTAGTAAATGGAAGGCGCTTCGCGGGTGATAACGTGCAGCACATTTTCGGCAAGAACTTCCTGCAGTGTGCTTGGGCGCGAACAGCCAACTAGTACCACAGTCGCAATGATCAACAGGGTCACCCGGATCGGTGCGACTGCGAATGCAGTCATGAGTCTGAACAAGTCCCTGGCTCCCTTACCGCTGGATCGTCGGGATACGTCAGTGTGTGGTGAGTGGACGCATCCGGTGTCTCGTTCGGTGTAGCTTCCGTTGCCACACTTATATGATCGTTGCTGGTTTGGGCCCGGTCAACAAAGCTTGATCAATTTACATGCAAAAGAATGTCAATTGTAGGGCAGACAATTCCCTAGGGCGGCGCTGTATCCCGACCTCGCTTTCGAGTATCATGTGCGCCTTTCAAAATTGCACCCAGACGTCCCGTCTCGCGCGATACAGGTTGATATCATGCTTGAACTTCGCGGCGCTCCCGCGCTTTCGCCATTCCGCTCTCGCAAATTGCACGCTCGCATCCAGGATGCCGTTCCCGAAGTGGAGCACGTGTACGCCGAGTTCATGCACTTCGTGGATCTTGAGGACGGTCTGTCCGAATCCGAGCAGGCCATCCTTGATCGCCTGCTGACCTACGGGCCCAGCGTGCCGGTGGAAGAGCCCGATGGCGTCCTGTTTTTGGTGGTTCCGCGGCCGGGCACGCTCTCGCCCTGGTCCAGCAAGGCGACCGACATTGCTCGCAACTGCGGTCTGCGCCAGATTCACCGGATCGAGCGCGGTACCGCATTTTACGTGCGCGCCAGCAAGAAACTGGGCTTGGCTCAGCGGGAGAAAATTGCGGCGTTGCTGCACGACCGGATGACCCAGAAGGTCTTCCACGAAATGGGCGGTGCCGAGTTGCTGTTCAGTCACGAAGAGCCGCGGCCGCTGGGTCGGGTGCCGGTGCTGGCCGGTGGCCGCTCGGCCCTGGTGGAAGCCAATAGCCGGCTGGGCCTGGCGCTGGCTGAAGACGAGATCGATTACCTGGCGAAATCGTTCACCGACCTGCAGCGCGATCCCACCGACGTCGAGCTGATGATGTTCGCCCAGGCCAACTCTGAGCACTGCCGCCACAAGATTTTCAACGCCTCCTGGGACATCGATGGCGAAGGCCAGGAGAAGTCGCTGTTTGCGATGATCCGCAATACCTTCGAGATGAACAGTGAAGGTGTGCTGTCTGCCTACAAGGACAACGCCTCGGTAATTCGCGGCAGCCGTGGTGGTCGCTTCTTCCCGGATGCAGAAACCGGGGTGTACGGCTACAACGAAGAAGACATCCACATTCTGATGAAAGTGGAAACCCACAACCACCCGACCGCAATCGCGCCGGCCTCCGGCTCGGCCACCGGTTCCGGTGGGGAAATCCGGGACGAGGGCGCTACCGGTCGCGGCTCCAAGCCCAAGGCCGGCCTGACCGGTTTTACCGTGTCCAACCTCAATCTGCCGGGCGACGAGCAGCCCTGGGAGATTGGTTACGGCAAGCCGGACCGCATCGCCTCCGCCCTGGACATCATGATCGAGGGCCCCATCGGCGGTGCCTCCTTCAACAACGAATTCGGACGCCCGAACCTGGCTGGCTACTTCCGCACCTTTGAGGAAAATGTACCGGGTGCGGCCGGCAATGAGGTGCGGGGTTACCACAAGCCCATCATGATCGCCGGCGGCCTGGGCAACATCCGGGAAGAGCACGTCGAAAAGGGCAACATCCCGGTTGGCGCCAAGTTGATCGTGCTGGGTGGGCCCTCGATGCTGATCGGCCTGGGCGGTGGCGCGGCCTCGTCCATGGATTCCGGCTCCAGCCACGAGAACCTGGACTTTGCTTCGGTGCAGCGGGACAACCCAGAGATGGAACGTCGCTGCCAGGAAGTTATCGACCGTTGCTGGCAGATGGGTGATCAGAACCCCATCTGCTTCATCCACGACGTGGGCGCCGGTGGCCTCTCCAATGCCATGCCGGAACTGGTGAAAGACGGCGGCCGCGGTGGCAAGTTCGAACTGCGCGATATCCCCAGTGACGAGCCCGGCATGTCGCCGCTCGAAATCTGGTGCAACGAATCCCAGGAACGCTACGTCATGGCGGTGGCGCCGGAAAACCTCGACCGGTTCGATGCCCTGTGCCGTCGTGAGCGTTGCCCGTACGCGGTGATTGGCGAGGCTACTGAGAGCCACCACCTGGAGCTGGGCGACTCCTACTTTGATGACAAGCCGGTGGATCTGCCGATGGACGTGCTGTTTGGCAAGCCGCCGCGCATGCATCGCAGCGTCAGCCGAACCTCGTTCACCAAGCCGATTTTTGATTCCACCAAGATCGATCTGAACGACGCCATTCGCCGGGTGCTGCGTTTGCCGTCGGTAGGCTCCAAGAGCTTCCTGATCACCATTGGTGACCGTACCATTACCGGCCTGGTAGCCCGCGACCAGATGGTCGGCCCGTGGCAGGTTCCGGTGAGTGACGTGGCGGTTACTGCCAGTTCCTTCGATGTCCGTACCGGTGAGGCTATGGCCATGGGTGAGCGTACACCGGTGGCGGTGATTGACGCGCCGGCCTCCGGGCGCATGGCGGTGGGTGAGGTAATCACCAACATGGCCGCTGCTCCAATCAAGCAGCTGTCTGACATTCGCCTGTCCGCTAACTGGATGGCCGCCGCCGGTCACCCGGGTGAGGACGAGAATCTGTACGAGACCGTGCGCGCGGTTGGCATGGAACTGTGCCCGGCGCTGGGCATCACCATCCCCGTGGGCAAGGACTCCATGTCCATGAAGACCGTGTGGGAAGAAGAGGAAACCGGCGAGCAGAAGAGCGTTACCGCGCCCCTGTCCCTGGTGGTTAGCGGTTTCGCGCCGGTGACCGATGTCGCCAAGACCCTGACACCGCAGCTGCGGACCGACGCCGGCGACACAGACCTGATTCTGATCGACCTGGCCGCTGGCCAGAACCGCCTGGGCGGCTCAGCCCTGGCGCAGGTGTATCGCCAGGTCGGTGCGGTGGCGCCGGACCTGGATGATCCTGAGGACATCAAGGCGTTCTTCGCAGTGATCCAGGGCCTGATCGGCGATTCGAAATTGCTGGCCTACCATGACCGGTCCGACGGCGGCCTGTTTGTGACCCTGGCGGAAATGAGCTTCGCCGGTCACACCGGTATCGACGTCAAGCTGGACGGGCTGGCGGAAGACGCCTCCCAGTTTGCCCGCGAGTTGTTCAACGAGGAGCTGGGTGCGGTTATCCAGGTGCGTCGCGAGGACACCGACTTCGTTCTGCAGCAATTCTCCGGTGCCGGCCTGGGCGATCACACCAGCGTGATCGGCACATTGAATGGCGACGACCGTCTGCGCCTGAGTTTCGATGGCGAGTCAGTGGTGGACGAGGCGCGCGTTGACCTGCAGCGCCTGTGGGCCGAAACCAGCTACCGGGTGCAATCACTGCGTGACAACGCCGATTGCGCCCAGGAAGAGTACGACAACCTGCTCGATGTCGACGACCCGGGCCTGAGCGCCGAACTCAGCTTCGACCTGAATGAAGACGTGGCCGCGCCTTACATCAACACAGGCGCACGCCCGAAAGTTGCGGTGCTGCGGGAGCAGGGCGTTAACGGTCAGGTGGAAATGGCCGCAGCCTTTGATCGCGCCGGCTTCGAATCGGTAGATGTGCACATGAGCGATCTGCTCTCGGGCCGGGTAACCCTGGACAAGTTCAGCAGCCTGGTGGCCTGTGGCGGCTTCTCGTACGGCGATGTGCTGGGCGCTGGCGAGGGCTGGGCCAAATCCATCCTGTTTAGCGACCGGGTCCGGGATCAGTTCGCCGGGTTCTTTAACCGGCAGGACACCCTGGCGCTGGGCGTGTGCAACGGCTGCCAGATGCTGTCGAACCTGCACGAACTGATTCCGGGCAGTGAAGGCTGGCCGAGATTCGTGCGCAACCAGTCCGAGCAGTTCGAAGCGCGACTGGTGATGGCGGAAGTGGCCAACTCGCCTTCTGCCTTCTTCGATGGCATGGCAGGCTCGCGCATGCCGATTGCGGTTGCCCATGGGGAAGGCCGGATTGA
>JBPEXK010000207.1:0-1043 GCA_052031745.1 Marinobacter sp.
TGATGAATGCCATTCCGGCCAAGGTGGCGGGCGTGAGTGAGGTGGTCATGGTTGTGCCCACGCCCGATGGCGTGGTGAATGACATGGTGCTGGCAGCCGCGGCGATTGCCGGTGTTGACCGGGTCTTTACCCTCGGTGGCGCCCAGGCGGTTGGCGCCTTGGCGTATGGTACCGAGACGGTGCCGTCGGTCGACAAAATTGTTGGCCCGGGCAATATCTTCGTCGCAACCGCCAAGCGCGAGGTGTTCGGCACCGTGGGCATCGACATGATTGCCGGGCCGTCGGAGATTCTGGTGATCTGCGACGGTCAGACCGATCCGGACTGGATTGCCATGGATCTGTTCTCTCAGGCCGAGCACGATGAACAGGCACAGTCGATTTTGATCAGTCCGGACGCGAGTTTCCTCGATGCGGTCGAGGCCAGTATCAACAAACTGCTGCCGACCATGGAACGGGCCGAGATCATCGCGGAGTCTATGAGTTCCCGTGCCGCCTTGATTCAGGTGGACAGCTTGAGCCAGGCGGCGGAAGTGTCCAATCGGATTGCTCCCGAGCACCTGGAGCTGTCGGTTGAGAATCCGGAAGCCCTGTGCGAGGAGATTCGTCACGCCGGCGCGATCTTTATGGGCCGCTATACCGCAGAGGCCCTGGGCGACTACTGTGCCGGCCCGAACCACGTGCTGCCTACGAGCGGCACCGCGCGATTCTCGTCCCCCCTGGGCGTGTACGACTTCCAGAAGCGTTCGTCCATCATCGGGTTCAGCGCCTCTGGCGCAGATCGCATGGGTCGCGTGGCCTCGGTGCTGGCGCGGGGTGAAGGCCTGACTGCGCATGCCCGTTCCGCCGAGTACCGCGTCAAAGACGACTGAATCATCTCATCGTGGGCGCCAAGTGACTGTGGCGCCCCGATCGCACGGAGTTCAACTCAATATGAGTAAGTTTTGGAGCCCGCTGGTCAATGACCTGACCCCTTACGTACCGGGCGAGCAGCCGAAAATGGCCAATCTGGTCAAGCTGAACACCAATGAAAACCCCTTTGGTCC
>JBPEXK010000208.1:0-3401 GCA_052031745.1 Marinobacter sp.
TTGAACTCGCCGGAGCTCTCGTCCACCGCACCTTCGTTCACCGCGTCCAGAGCCACCACGGCAGCGCTATCACGGCTCACGGAGTGGCCATAGGTGACCCCGTCATCGGCCGGACGAGACAGCGCAAACACCGTGCGCATGACCGCGGCACCGGCCTCCTGGTCAGCGCGCGCCTTGGCTTCGTAGCTGGTCCAGTCACCGAGCTCCAGATCGGCCGCCGACTGACCGGACTTCAGGCTGGCAATGATTTCCTCTGCCCGGGCTTCCAGGGCCGCACGGGTCTCCTGGGCCTCCAGGGTGGCACGAACGTCCGCGGCCACGTCTTCCAGCGGCAGCTTCTGGGCCTCGCGGTACTCCCGTACCCGAGCAACCACAGACACGTTGTCGCCCACATCAATCAATTCGGTGTTGTAACCGTCTTCCACCACGTCGGCGGAGAACAACTGGCGCACCAGGCCCTGGTGGTCGAACGGCGCCGGGCCACCGTTGCGGGTGATGCCCTTGGCTTCACGGACTTCCAGGCCCAGCTCTTCCGCCGGACCGGCCAGATCGTCCGCCGAATAAGCCGAATCAGCCAACTGGGTGCGGATCTGGGCGAAGCGCTCTTCCGCCTGGGCCCGTGCCAGCTCATTGCGCAGCTGATCCTCAATGTCGGCCAGTGCCGGCACGTCGGAGCGACGCACGTCTTCCAGTTTGATCAGGTGAACCCCGAAGCTGGTTTCGACCGGCTCTGAGACTTCGCCTTCGTCCAGCGCAAACAACGCTTGCTCGAAGGTCTCGTTGTACACGCCGCGACCGGCGTAGCCCAGGTCACCGCCCTGCTCCGCCGACACGGTATCGATGGAGTACTCCTTGGCCAGGTCAGCAAAGGAGGCGCCGTCGGCCAGCTTCTGCTGGATGGTTGCCATGGTTTCTTCGGCGTCTTCGCCGTCTTCGATCAGGATGTGCGAAGCGCGGCGCTCTTCCCGGGCGAGATCCTCGGCGCGGGACTCGTAGTAGGCCTGCAGCTCGTCGTCAGCAATCTCGATGGTTTCGGCCAGGGCACCCAGGGACAGGGTGATGTAGGCCGCGTCCACCTGCTCCGGCTGCTGGAAAGCGTCGCTGTTGTCCTCGTAGAAGGCTTCAACGTCGGCGTCGGTAACTTCAACCTGATCCGCGACCGCGCTCGCTGGCACGGTCAGCACGCGGAAATCCCGGGTCTGGTTCTGGATACGCAGCAGTTGCGCCACGTTCTCGTCGGCCGCCACGCCGCTCTGCACCACACCGGCTCGGATCTGATTGACTACGTACTGCTTGCGCATGGCCTCACGGAACTCGCGCACGCCCATGCCCATGTTGCGAACCGTGGATACAAAGCGGTCGCGATTGAACTGGCCATCAACCTGGAACTGGGGCATCTGGGTGATCAGCGCGTCGATGTCGGCGTCGGTAAGCGCCAGGCCCTGATTATCGGCGTCCTGGATGAGCACCTGCTGCTGAATCAGCGATTCCAGAACGTCTTTACGAATCTGGTCCTCGTTCAACAGGGACGGATCCGGATTTTCCATTTGCGACAGACGACGCTGGCTTTCCATCTGTACCAGACGGAGGAATTCGCGCTCGGTAATATCTTCACCGTTGACCGTTGCCACTTCCGGCTCGCCGGAGAAGCCGCCGATGATGGCGTCCATTCCCCAGATCGATAGAGACACTATCAGCAAGCCGATGATGATCTTGGCAATAGTGCCTTGGGCATTTTCCCGAATATCTTGAAGCATGTTTCTCCCGAATCCCTGTTCAAGGACGTGCAGTTTTCAGCGGTAAACGTGGGGGCACTGAACGTAAAAAGGCGCACCCTGTCCGGAATGCGCCTTGAATTCTTCTGGGCAGCCCCCTGCGACAGGAGCTGCCTTAGAAAGAACCGTTACTTAACGGCGTCTTTCAGGGCCTTGCCTGCTTTGAACCCAGGCACTTTGGAGGCCGGAATCTTGATCTCGGCACCAGTCTGCGGGTTACGACCGGTACGAGCAGCACGCTCTTTTACAGAGAAAGTACCAAAACCGATCAGAGTTACCTGATCACCCTTCTTCAGGGCACCGGTGATGGAGTTGGTCATTGCGTCCAGAGCGCGGCCAGCGGCGGCTTTGGAAATATCTGAGGACTCTGCAATTGCATCGATAAGTTCGGACTTGTTCACACTAAACCCCTTCGATTTCAGGTTGAAGATGTTATAGGTTGGATTGTTTTTTCGCGGACGCTCTCGACTATCGCATATGCGGTCGGAGAATTCCATTCTTCACTTTTCTTATTCCTTGCGGTTGTTAACCGGTGCTCGGAATAGGCACTTAATGCGCGGGAGCCCTTGGTATTGGCTGCTTCACGGCGAAACAGTTATACCAACGGGCTCTCTGGCGTGTCAACAACTCATCAAGGCTTTAATGTGTATTTATGCGCTCTGCGGCGTCGCCTTCATCGTCCCTTGGCTTGCTTGAACTTGCCCCGGAGGAGTCATCTTCGGCACGCGGCTCGGGCGGGTATGCCAGGGCAATATCCAGCACCTCGTCGATCCACTTCACCGGACGGATCTCCAGCGACTCCTTGATGTTCTCGGGTATCTCTTTGAGATCCCTGACATTTTCATCCGGAATCAGAACGGTCTTGATGCCACCACGGTGGGCCGCGAGCAGTTTCTCTTTCAGACCGCCAATGGCCAGCACCCGACCACGCAGGGTGATCTCACCGGTCATGGCCACGTCCGCGCGCACCGGTATTTTGGTCAGCGAAGAAACCAGCGCGGTGCACATGCCAATACCGGCGCTGGGGCCATCTTTTGGCGTCGCGCCCTCGGGAACGTGCACGTGCAGATCGTGTTTTTCGTGGAAATCGTCGGCAATGCCGAGCCCCGGAGCGCGACTGCGGACCACCGTCAGGGCGGTCTGGATGGACTCCTGCATCACATCACCGAGGGAACCGGTCTTCACCACCCGGCCCTTGCCGGAGGTGAGCGCGCACTCGATGGTGAGCAGTTCGCCGCCGACCTGGGTCCAGGCCAGGCCAGTCACCTGGCCGATCTGGTTGGTCTCTTCCGCCAGGCCGTATTTGAACTTCTTGACCCCGGAGTAATCCTCCAGCATGTCCGGCTGCAGGGTGACCGAGGCCTTGTCGTTGGCCTCTACGTGCTCCCGAACCACCTTACGACAGATCTTGGCCACCTCGCGCTCAAGGCCACGGACACCGGCTTCCCGGGTGTAGTAGCGGATCAGGTCGCGCAGGGTCTCCTCGGGGATCACCAGCTCGTCCTTACGCAGACCGTTGGCCTTGATCTGCTTGGGCAGCAGGTACCGCAGGGCGATGTTGACCTTCTCGTCCTCGGTGTAGCCCGGGATGCGGATGATCTCCATCCGGTCCAGCAGCGCCGGCGG
>JBPEXK010000209.1:0-6199 GCA_052031745.1 Marinobacter sp.
CAGGACTCGAAGTGGTTGGTGGCGCCCAGGCCGTCCTTCTTCAGGATCCAGCGCAGGCCGATCTTGAGCTTGTTCCACCAGTCCAGCTTGCCGTTCAGGGACACCGGCTTGTTGCAGCGGAACTGGAAGTAGAACTCCAGGTGGTCCTGCAGGTTCTCACCGACGCCCGGCAGCTCGTGCTTGACCTCGATGCCGGCCTGCTCCAGCACCTCGCGCCGGCCAATGCCGGACAGCTGCAGCAGGTGCGGGGAACCGATGGAGCCGGCGGACAGGATCACCTCCTCCGCGGCCTTGGCCTCATGTACCTTACCGCCCTGCTCGTAGCGCACGCCGGTGGCGGTCTTGCCGTCCAGCAGCACCTGATGCACCAGGGCGTGGGTGACCACGGTCAGGTTCGGGCGCTCCATGGCCGGACGCAGGTAGGCGTTGGCGGTGGACCAGCGCCGGCCATTTTTCACGGTCATGTGCATGGCCCCGAAGCCTTCCTGCTGGGCGCCGTTGTAGTCCTTGGTCGGGAAGTAACCGGCGTCGATGCCGGCGTCCACGAACGCCTGGTACAACGGGTTCTGCATGTTGTTGCCGTTGTTGACCCCGAGCGGTCCGTCACCGCCCCGGTAGTCGTCGCCACCGAAGGCCCAGGTTTCGGCCTTCTTGAAATACGGCAGCACCTGGCGGTAGTTCCAGCCCTCGGCGCCCTCGGACTCCCACTCGTCGAAGTCCCGGGCGTGGCCGCGCACGTACACCATGCCGTTGATCGAGGACGAGCCGCCCAGCACCTTGCCCCGGGGGCAGTGCATGCGGCGGTTGTCCAGGAACGGCTCAGGCTCGGTCTCGAACTGCCAGGCAAACTTCTTGGTGTTCATCGGGATCGACAGCGCGGTCGGCATCTGGATGAAGATGCTCTTGTCGCTGCCACCGGTTTCCAGCAGCAGCACCCGGTGCCGGGCATCCTCGGTCAGCCGGTTGGCCAGCACACAGCCCGCGGAACCGGCCCCCACGATGATGTAGTCGTAACGCTCCTCACTCATACACTCACTCCGGTCGGTTCACAGGCTTAAAACGGCGCGTCCAGGTCTTTCATGCCCACGTACACCGACTTGATCTGGGTGTAGTGCTCCATGGTGACCTTGCCGTTTTCCCGGCCGATACCGGACAGCTTGTAACCGCCTACCGGCATTTCCGCCGGCGACTCGCCGTAGCTGTTGATCCAGCAAATGCCGGCCTGGATCTGGTGGATGACCCGGTGCGCCCGGCGGATGTCGCTGGTGAACACGCCGGCGGCCAGGCCGGTGTCGGTGTTGTTGGCCCGGGCAATCACCTCGTCCTCGTCGGAGAAGGTGAGCACGGACATCACCGGCCCGAAGATCTCTTCGCGCACGATGGTCATGTCGTCGGTGCAGTCGGTAAAGATGGTCGGCTCCACGAAGTAGCCGCCCTGGGCGTCTTCCGGCGCAAAGGCCCTGCCGCCGTGGCTCAGGGTGGCGCCCTCGGAAATGCCCTTGGCGATGTAGTCGAGCACCAGGTCCCGGTGCTTGCTGGAGATCAGGGCACCGAAGTTGGTGTCCGGATTCATCGGGTCACCCGGCTTGATGTTCTTGCGGGTGCGCTCCAACAGCCGCTCCATGAACCGCTCGTAGATGTTCTCGTGCACGAACACCCGGGTGCCGTTGGTGCAGATCTCACCCTGGGTGTAGAAGTTACCCACCATGGCGGCGGAGATGGCGTTCTCCAGGTCGGCGTCGTCGAAGATGATCAGCGGCGACTTGCCGCCCAGCTCCATGGTCACGTCCTTCAGGGTGGAAGACGCCGCTTCCATCACCTTCTTGCCGGTACCCACTTCGCCGGTGAACGAGACCTTGGCGATGGCAGGGTCGTTGGTCAGCCAGGCGCCCACTTCGGCCGCACCCTGCACCACGTTGAACACCCCAGCCGGCACCCCGGCCTCGGTAAAGATTTCCGCCAGTTTGATCGCGCCCATGGGCGTCTCTTCCGACGGCTTGAAGATCATGGCGTTACCGCACGCCAGCGCCGGAGCCGATTTCCAGCAGGCGATCTGGATCGGGTAGTTCCAGGCGCCAATGCCGGCACAGATGCCCAGCGGCTCGCGCCGGGTGTAGTAGAAATCACCGCCCAGGTCCTGCTGGTTGCCTTCCAGGGATGGCACCAGGCCGGCGAAGAATTCCACCGCGTCGGCGCCGGTGACCACGTCCACCGCCTCGGCTTCCTGCCAGGGCTTGCCGGTGTCGCGCACTTCACAGGCGGCCAGTTCGTCGTTGCGTTCGTGCAGCAGGGCCACGGCCTTGCGCAGAATGCGACTGCGCTCCATGGCCGGCATTGCCGACCACTCGGCAAACCCGGCGCGGGCGCTCTCGATGGCGGCCTGCTGTACCGACTCGTCGGCCACTTCCACTTCGTAGATCACCTCACCGGTGCCCGGATTCACCACCGGGAACGCCTCACCGGAACTGTTGGCGAGGAATCGGCCGTGTACGTAGTTCTGGAAACGGGGGATTGAATTAGCCATATGCCTTGAAACCTCTCGGTGATGAATGTTCCGCGCTGGTTCCCGCCAGGGTCTCCCGGACAAATCGTTTACACAGGATTTCCCCGGCCTCGAAGCCCTCCTGGGGGTCGAGACTCAACGCGCTGCGCAGCCAGAAACCATCAATCATTGCTGCCGTTTGCCGGGCCGCTTCCGTCGCCGCTTGGGGCGCCAGAACTTGGGCAAAGGAGTACCGCAGATTGCTATACAGGCGCGCATTGTTGATTTGCTGCAGTCGCTTGAGCCCCGGTTCGTGCACCGAGCGGGCCCAGAAACTCAGCCAGGTATGGGCCGCCAGCGCCGAACGCTGGAACCCGGAAAAGTTCGATTCGATGATGCAGTTCAGCCGCTGCTCCGGCGAGCCGTCGGTTTTCGACATACGCTCACGCAGCTCCCGGCCCAGCTGGTCCAGCAGGTAGCGCAGGGCCGCCTCGATCAGACCCTGCTTGCCACCGAAATAGTGGCTGATGATGCCGGACGACATGCCCGCCCGTTTGCTGATGCTGACGATGGTGGTGTTCTGCATGCCCAGCTCGGCAATTGAGCGCATGGTGGCGTCGATCAATTGCTGCTTGCGGGTGTCTTTCATTCCAACTTTCGGCATAGCGGCTTCACTGCGTTATTGGCTCAATTTTTATTAATTGAACGTTCAATTAATAAAAAGGCTACAGAAATGAACGGCGGGATTCAACCGAGGGCGGTGTCAGAAGGAGACGGTGAGGCGACCGGTCAGGCGGCCGTCGTCGTCGGAAAGGTCAGAGTCGGTAGTCAGCGGACGGCCGAATTCCAGGTAGCCGGACAGGGGGTCGGCCTGGAAGCGCACGCCCAGACCGGCGGCCGCGGCGGAGTCCCGGGAGCGGCTGTCGTTCTGGTAGGCCATGGCCAGGCCGTAGTAGACAAAGGGCGTCAATTCCGCCGGTAGCCCCCAGGGACTGGCGACACGACGGCGCAACTCCAGCTCTGCCCCGGCGCCACGGTCTCCGGAGAAGGCACCGGGCTCGTAGGCGCGGGCAAACTGGCTGCCGCCAATGACGAAGCGCTGCGACGACGGCAGGTTCTCCGCCGAATACTGGCCTTCGAGCAGGACCCGATAGGTCAGCCCCAGGGGCAAGGTGCTCCAGTAGGTGTATTCGGCCCGGGCAATCCGGAACGACAGGTCCACCAGATCACCGGCCTGGGTGCCGTCACGGCTGGCGCCGAGGGCATCGACCCCCACGCGCCCGCTCACCGCCAGCCGGTGGGCGCTGCGCGTGGCCTGGTTCAGGGTGGTGAAGCCGACGTCGGCCATGCGCAGGGCCTCGTCCACTTCCCGCACCCCGCGGTCGGTGCGGGTGTAGCCGCGGGCGATCACGCCGGCAAACACCTCGGTGTCGGTCTGTGCCGCGGTGTCGAGGCTGTGACCCCATTCCAGCTCGTGCTCCCGGAACCGGAACACGGTCTGGCCCGGACTCGGATCGTTATCGAGGACGGCCCGGCCCACCCGGGTCTCCAGAGTCACCCGATTGTGAACATCGGGTGCGGTGACCACGCCGCCACCAAACACCCGGTAAGCGTCGGACTCGGCGGTGTGCAGGCCAAAGATCCGGGCCTGGCGCACCAGCGGTACGGGATTGGCCACCGCCACCTGGCCGATGACCAGTTCGCGCCCCAGGCGTCGGTCGCCTTCCGTGCTGTAGGTCAGCGCGCCCAGCCAGTGGGTGCGTTTGCGCACCTTCAGGGTATACCGGCCGTTGCTGTCAGCCCGGGAACCGACGGGTTGCAACCGGGTCTCCAGGCTGACCTCGTTGGCGGCCTCGTACTGCTGGGCGACATGATCGACATAGCGGCGAGAGAGCGGTTTGATGGCTTGCAGCGGCTGGAACGCGCGCTCCAGCCTGCGGGCCTCGGCCAGGCTCACACCCTCGGCATCAATGGTCGCCAGCTGGGGTTCCTGTACCCGCACCACCACTACCCCAACCACCGAACGGTGCGGCACCACAGCCACCGAAGGTTGGTAAAAACCATTGTCCTGATATAACTCACGAACCCTACTGGCCAGGCTGTCCCGGGTCTGCGGCGACAACCGCTTGCCGATAGTGCCCTGGTACACCGGGGCCAGGTGATCGGGGTTGAATACGGTCACGCCCTCGAAAACCACGGCGCCAATGACGGTGCCATCCTGCGGGGACGAATGCACTGGAGTGGCCAGAAGAAGGACATGTACAAAAGTTATACAAACTACAGCAAAAACTCTCACCACCGACTCCGTTACTGAGCTACCCTGACAAGGTAGACCAGTTTTTTCAGTGCGTACCCAATTGGTTCATCGAAGCGCGCATGGATTGCTTGCTGGCCGAATTTTGTAGTGACCGGTTGTCGTTCAAGGGAGAACGCCATGTACACTCACGCTTCCAACACGCCTTCAATTCCTTTTCCTTCTGCGATCCTTCTGGCCTTAATGCTGTGCCTGTTCGCGGGCAACGCCTGGGCCGAGCCGGTTACCCTCGACACCATAACCGGTCGGGTGGAATATCGCCATCACGGTGACGAAGCCTGGCAACCGGTGCGGGCCGGCGCGGCCCTGGAGATGCCGGTGGAAATCCAGACCGGGCCCAACGCCAGTGCCCGGATCAGCCAGTCGGGCTCGTTTTTCGACGTCAGCGCCGGTAGCCACTTGCGCCTGTCCAACGACGACAACCAGGCCGACGGCCTGGTGTCACGGGTGAAACAATGGCTGGGCACGGTGTTTTACGACGTCGAGCGCAAGCCCGACACCTTCAAGGTGGAAACGCCGTTCCTGGTGTCCACCGTCAAGGGTACCCAGTTCACCATCGTCACCACAGACGAGGCCTCGTTCGTAACCCTGAAAGAGGGCAAGCTGGAGGTGGTGGATCGCAAAACCGGCAACAGCCAAATCCTGAACCCGGGCGACATCGCGAGCGTCTCCGGCAGCCAGGCCAACATCAATTCCCTGGTGCAGATCCCGGATGCCCTGCCGGCGCTGGAGCAGGCCCAGGCCCTGCAGATTGCCAGTCTGGATCCGACCATCGACCTGAACCAGCGCACGGAAATGGGACTGACCTCGCCCGGGAGTAACCCCATGACGGGCGCCGGGCCGGATGCCAGCCTGGGGCTGGACAGCGAAATCGGCGCCGATCTCACCGCCGACCTGGGCGCTGGCCTGGGCCTGGATGTCGGTGCCGATCTGGCCGGTGACGTGGGCGTCGACATCGGCGCGGACCTGGTGGGTGAGATCAGCGCCGACATCAGCGCCGATCTGGGCGGCGGATTGAACCTGGACGACGATCTGGAGCTGGATCTCGACGGTGATGTTGACCTGGACATCGACCTGGACGATCTCGACGACCTGGATGACTTGGACGATCTGGACGATCTGGACGACCTCGACGGCACCCTCGGACAAATTCTTGGATGATGCTTAGCCCGGCCAACAGCACCCGTCGAAAATCCGCCGCGGCCGCCGCCCTGGCGGGCGCAATCCTGGTGGGGCTGTGGCTGACCGGGGCCCTGAGCGACCTTGACCGGCAAATCCAGAACCAGTGGTTTGCCCTGCTGGCTGAGCCAGTGCCGACCGAAACGGTGATCGTGGAAATCGACTCCGCCAGCATCGCCGACGTCGGCCTCTGGCCCTGGCCCCGGGAGCTATTCGCCCGGGCC
>JBPEXK010000210.1:0-16399 GCA_052031745.1 Marinobacter sp.
CCACCGCATTGTTCTCGATTTCCTTGTCGCCGACGACGACAAGATAGGGAACCTTGTTAAGAGTATGCTCGCGGATTTTAAAGCCGATCTTCTCGTTTCTCAAGTCAGCATTAACCCTATACCCCAAAGAATCCAACTTTTTCGCCAGATTCTCGCAATATTCCCGCTGATTATCGGTGATATTGAGCACCGCGACCTGAGTCGGTGCCAGCCAGGTCGGGAAGGCGCCCTCGTATTCCTCGATCAGGATGCCGATGAAACGCTCGAACGAACCCAGTACGGCACGGTGCAGCATAACCGGGGTCTTGCGCTCGGAGTTGTCCGCCACGTACTGGGCACCGAGACGACCCGGCATGGAGAAGTCCACCTGGATGGTGCCGCACTGCCAGACCCGACCGATGCAGTCTTTCAGGGAGAACTCGATCTTCGGGCCGTAGAAAGCACCCTCACCTGGGAGCAGCTCCCAGTCTACGCCTTCACGATTAAGAGCCTCTTCCAGTGCCGCTTCGGACTTGTCCCACACCTCGTCCGAACCTACCCGCTTCTCGGGCCGGGTGGACAGCTTATACAGGATCTGGTCGAAGCCGAAATCCGCATAGACTTCGTGCAAGAGGTCGATGAACCGGGACACCTCTTCCTGGATCGCGTCTTCCTCACAGAAAATGTGGGCGTCGTCCTGGGTAAAGCCGCGCACCCGCATCAGGCCGTGCAACGCGCCCGAGGCCTCGTTACGGTGGCAGGAGCCGAACTCAGCCAGACGCAGCGGCAGGTCCTTGTAGCTCTTCAGGCCCTGGTTGAACACCTGGATGTGACACGGACAGTTCATGGGCTTGATGGCGTAGTCGTGCTTTTCCGACTCGGTGGTGAACATGTCGTCGTGGAACTTGTCCCAGTGGCCGGACTTCTCCCACAACGCCCGCGATACCACCTGCGGGGTCTTGATCTCTTTGTAGCCGTGCACATGCAGCTTGTCGCGCATGTACTGCTCGATCTCCTGGTACAGGGACCAGCCGTCCGGGTGCCAGAACACCATTCCCGGCGCCTCTTCCTGCATGTGGAACAGGTCCAGCTTCTTGCCGATCTTGCGGTGGTCCCGTTTTTCCGCCTCTTCCAGACGATGCAGGTACGCCTTCAGGTCTTTCTTGTTGCCCCAGGCGGTGCCGTACACGCGCTGCAACTGCTCGTTGCTGGTGTCGCCACGCCAGTAGGCGCCGGCCACCTTGGTCAGTTTGAACGCTTTCAGCTTGCCGGTGCTGGGTACGTGCGGGCCACGGCACAGATCGATGAAATCGCCCTGGCGGTAAAACGACAGGTCTTCGTCACCGGGAATGTCCTCGATGATCCGGACCTTGTATTCCTCGCCCATCTCGTCGAACAGCTTGACCGCGTCCTCACGGGACAGCACTGAGCGGGATACCGGGATGTCCTGCTTGGCCAACTCTTCCATGCGCTTTTCGATACGCGCCAGATCCTCGTTGGTAAACGGCCGGTCGAATTTGAAATCGTAGTAGAAGCCGTTGTCGACAACCGGGCCGATGGTTACCTGGGCCGACGGGAACAGCTCTTTGACCGCCATGGCCAAAAGGTGCGCGGTGGAATGGCGAATAATGTCGACGCCGTCTTCATCACGATCGGTTACGATCGCCAGTTCGGTGTCTTCTTCAATGCGGTAACTGGTGTCCACCAGTTGGCCATTAACACGGCCAGCCAGAGCGGCTTTGGCCAGACCGGCGCCGATGTCGGCGGCGACGTCATGAACGGTTACGGCTTCGGAAAAACTGCGATGGCTGCCATCCGGCAAGGTTACGACGGGCATGAAAAGCTCCAGTTGGTTACTCAGCGGTGATCTATACCAGAGATCACGTGATGACGGCGTTCCGCGACACAAACCGCGAGCCGATTCGAGCGGAAGTCTAACAGAAAAAAACCCGGCAGGTTAATGCCGGGTTTTCACTGACAGCAGCGCTGTCTGGGCGCCTCAGGCAGGCTGTGGCGCTCCGCCCTCCCGGGCCCGTCGTCGCAACTGGAAGAATGCCAGTATTGCCAACAGGACCAGCGCCGGGATGAACATCAGCTCCTTGGGTGGCCGCTCCAGCGGCACCTGCACCGCATCGATGGACCAGCCAAAGCTGATGCCGGCCTTCTCGGCGATGCTGCCGAAGTTCACGAAGTCCACCACCATCTGTTCACCCTGGGGCGAAACCTCGAGTCCGGCCTCGGCCAGCCGCTGCGTCGGGGTCTCGGCGGCCGGCAACGGCAGCCTTAGATACTTGGACACCTCGACGCCGTCGATCGACATCCCGGAGGCCTGGATGATGATCGGATCGTCCGCCGGAACATCTTCTACATACTGCAGGATCTCAGAGCCCGGGCGATCCTCGGTCGGCGGATACACCATGTCCCACCAGAAACCGGGCCGGAACAGGGTAAAGGTGATCAGCAGCAGCAGAATAGTCTCCCACCAGCGGGTCCGGGTGAACCAGTAACCCTGGGTGGCAGCGGAGAACACCAGCATCGCCGTGACCGCACTGAAGATGGTCACCAACAGGTCGAACCAACCGGTCAGCCCGATCAACAACAGCTGAGTATTGAAGATGAACATGAACGGCAGAATCGCGGTTCGAATGTCATAGGTGAAGCCCTGGACCCCCGTTCGTATCGGGTCGGCCCCCGATATCGCCGCGGCCGCGTAGGCTGCCAGGCCCACCGGTGGCGTGTCGTCGGCGAGGATGCCGAAGTAAAACACGAACAGGTGCACGGCGATCAGCGGCACCAGCAGGCCGTTGGCGGCGCCGAGGGTCACGATTACCGGTGCCATCAGCGTCGACACCACGATGTAGTTGGCGGTGGTCGGCAGGCCCATGCCCAGGATCAGGCTGATGATGGCGGTGAAGATCAGCATCAGCAGCAGGTTACCGCCGGAGATGAACTCCACGAACTGGGTCATCACCAGACCGATACCGGTCAGGGTAACGGTACCTACCACGATGCCGGCGGTTGCGGTCGCAACGCCAATGCCCACCATGTTCCGGGCGCCGGTGACCAGCGAGTGGGCCAGATCCACCACACCCTGCTTCAGCTGCGCTCCGTAATGGCCCTGCTTGTGGAAGAACGCCTTCAGAGGGCCCTGAGTGACCACGATGAAGATCATGAACACCGTCGCCCAAAACGCTGACAGCTGCGGCGAGAAACGCTCAACGGTCAGGCACCAGACCAGCACCACCACCGGCAACAGGAAGTACAGACCAGTCTTGACGGTGGGCCCGACCGGAGGCAACTCATCCATGGACGAGTCTGCGTTGTCCTCTTCCAGTGGCGGGAACTTGGTAGCGTAAGCCACCAGCCCGACATAAACCGCGATCAGCAATGGCGTAAGCACCCAGAGCGCGGCTGCACCCAGCCAGGCTTTCATCCAGCCAATGCCGTAATAGACCACCAGGGTCAGCACGATCAGGCCAAGCAGAATCACCACCCAGTTCAGCATGCGCTGGGCCAGCGTTGGCCGGTCCAGGCGTTCGATGCCCTGCATGTTCAGCTTGCAGGCTTCCAGGTGCACGATGTAGATGAGGGCCACGTAGGAAATCATCGCCGGCAGGATCGCGTGCTTGATCACTTCCAGGTAAGAGATGCCCACGTACTCGACCATCAGGAAGGCAGCCGCACCCATGATCGGCGGCGTCAGCTGACCGTTGGTGGAAGCAGCCACCTCTACCGCACCGGCCTTGGTGGCCGGGAAGCCAACTCGCTTCATCAGCGGAATGGTAAAGGTGCCGGTGGTCACCACGTTGGCGATGGACGAACCGGAGATAACACCACTGAGACCACTGGAGACCACCGCCGCCTTGGCAGGGCCGCCCCGCATGTGTCCCAACAGGGCGTAGGCCACCTTGATGAAGTAATTACCGGCGCCTGCGCGCTCGAGCAAGGCGCCAAAGAGCACGAACAGGAACACGAAACTGGTGGAAACCCCCAGGGCCACGCCAAAGACGCCCTCGGTGCCGAGCCACTGGTGCGACGCCAGCTTGCTCAGGCTCGCGCCCTTGTGGGAGATCACGTCCGGCATATAGGGGCCGGCCAGTGAATAGGTGATGAAGACCGCGGCCACGATGGTCAGGGGTAGACCCAGGGACCGGCGCGTGGCTTCCAGCAGCAACACCAGACCACCCAGCGCAACGACCATATCTTGCAGGTTCGGGGCGCCCGGTCGAGTCGCTAGCTGGTCATAAAAAATGTAAAGGTACGAAGCGGCGAACGCAGCCGCCAGGGCCAGAACCCAGTCGTATACCGGCACATGATTGGTGTGCTTGCCTTTCATCATCGGGAAGGCAGCGAACGCCAAAAAGGCGGCAAACGCCAGGTGAATGGATCGGGATTCGGTGGAATTGAACACACCGATCTCAAAGATATATGGAAGCGGTGACGCTATCCAAAGTTGAAAAAGGGACCAGAGCAGTGGAACAACAAACAGGATAACGGCTGCAGGGCCAGTCGTCGCTCGTCCACCGGATTCGGTTTGCAGAAACTCCTCGACCTTCTGTCGGTCGACGTCGTTCCCAGCTCTCGGGTCGCTATTCGTCATAGCTGAATCCTGTCGAGGTAAAACGGGAGGGTCATTAGTCGCCGCGGGCGGAACCCGCCCACGGCTATTTCAGGAATCAGCCTGGATCAGTCGATCAGGCCGGCTTCCTTGTAGTACTTCGCCGCACCTGGGTGCAGAGGCGCACTCAGGGCATCGGCAACCATCTCTTCTTTCTTCAGATTAGCGAATGCCGGGTGCAGGCGCTTGAAGCTGTCGAAGTTTTCAAACACCGCCTTCACAACTTCGTAGACCACGTCGTCCGCCACGTCGGTGGAAGACACGAAAGTCGCGGCCACACCAAAGGTGGTGACGTCTTCGTCACTGCCACGGTACATACCGCCGGGAATGGTGGCTTCACGGTAGTACGGGTTATCGGCGATCAGCTTCGCGGTGGCGTCGTTCTCGACGTTAACCAGTACACTGTCGCAGGAAGTGGTGGCTTCCTTGATGGAACCGGACGGGTGACCAACGGTGTAGAAGAACGCATCGATGTTGCCATCGCACAGCGCCTGGGACTGTTCCGCCGCTTTCAGCTCGGCCGCCAGGGAGAACTTGTCCATGCTCCAGCCCATCTCATCCATCAGCACTTCCGCGGTGGCGCGCTGGCCGGAACCCGGGTTACCAACGGATACGCGCTTGCCTTCCAGATCTTCGAAGCTTTCGATGCCGGAACCCTTGCTGGCCACAACGGTGAACGGCTCAGGGTGCAGGGAGAAAACCGCGCGCAGGTCTTTGTTGGCGCCGTCGTCTTCGAACTGGCTGGTGCCGTTGTAGGCGTGGTACTGCCAGTCAGACTGGGCAACTGCCAGGTCCAGCTCGCCCTGACGGATGGCGTTCAGGTTGTAGACAGAGCCACCGGTGCTCTCTACCGAGCAACGGATACCGTGTTCTTTGCGGTCCATGTTGACCAGACGACAGATGGCACCACCAGCCGGGTAGTAAACACCGGTAACACCACCGGTGCCGATGGTGACGAAACGCTGCTCCTGTGCGGAAACAGAAGTTGAGGCAGCTCCAGCGCTGACCGCAGCAGCAACGGCGAGCGCAGATACCTTGAGTTTCAGTGTCATTCGAGTTGTTCCTTCTTCTGATTAGTTTTATTAAAAAGCCCTTCGATATCGCACGTCGGGGCTTATGTTTCGTTTTAGAACATAGACCAGATCACCTTATAAATAAAGTAGCACCCTCATAGCTAAACGGTTGACCGAAAAACAAAAAAGCCCGCAGAGCGGGCTTTTTTGCAGATCCTGGAGCGGATTATTTCGCGGCGCGAGCCTTCTCCAGCATCCGGTCCGGGCGCAGCAGGAAGCGCGCCAGGGCTGGCAGCAGCCAGATTGCGCCAACCATGTTCCAAAGGAACATGAAGAACAGCAGGAAGCCCATGTCGGCCTGGAACTTGATCGGTGAGAAGATCCAGGTCACAACACCGAGGCCCAGGGTTACACCGGTGAACATGACCGCCTTACCGGTGGACTTGAGCGTCTCGAAGTACGCCTCCTGCAGCGGCTTGCCCTCCAGCAGGAACTTCTCAAGCTTGCTGTAGATGTAGATGCCGTAGTCGACACCGATACCCACACCCAGCGCGATAACCGGCAGGGTCGCAACCTTGATGCCGATGCCGGAGACCGCCATGATCGCCTCACACAGAATCGAGGTCAGACCCAGCGGCACAACGATACAGAGTACCGCGCGGATGGAGCGGAAAGTCAGCAGACACAGCAGACTCACCACGCCATAAACCATGATCAGCATCTTATCCTTGGCGTTGGAGATGACCTCGTTGGTGGCCGCCTCGACACCGGCGTTACCGGCCGCCAGCAGGAAGGTGTGATCTTCGTTGCTGGCCTTGGCGGCAAAGTTCTCAACGCTCTTGACCACGGTCTGCAGGGTTTCGGCCTTGTGGTCTTCCAGGAACACCAGCACCGGGGTCAGGCTGCAGTCGGTGTTGATCAGGCCAGACGGCGCGTTCCGGATCGACGCGTTGATGATGGTCTGGTTCCGGGAGATTTCATACCAGTTCCAGTTACCCTCGTTCAGCGCCTTGGTCACGATCTTGGACACGTCCGCCAGAGACGCGGAAGACTGCACGCCCGGGGTGTTCTGCAGCTCCCACTGCAGGCTGTCCATGGCCCTCAGCACGTCGTGCTGGGTGCACTGCTCGACCGGCGTCTTCACCATCACCACGAGTACGTCGGCACTGGTGGAGTAGTTATCGATGATGAACGCGTTGTCCTTGTTGTAGCGGGAATCGGCCCGCAGTTCCGGTGCGCCACGGTCCAGGTCACCTACCTTCAGGTCTTGCTTGTAGTAGAGACCCAGGCCCAGACCAATTACTGCGATCAGCAGGGAGATCGGGGCAACGCCCGGATGGGAGAAGTACGACAGTACGCGCCACTTCCGATCCTGCTTTTCGCCGTGGTTCTGAACGTGCTTGACGCCGCCCTTGGAGATGCCGATGTAGGACATGATCAGAACGTGCAGCACCAGGTTGGTGACGATCACGAAGGCGACACCGATACCGGCGGCCACCGCCAGATCACGGATGACGTCGATTTCGATAAAGAACAGGGTCAGGAAGCCGAAGGCATCGGAGATCAATGCCAGCATGCCCGGGATGTACAGGGCACGGAACGCCAGGCGGGCCGCCGTTACGGAATCGAAGCCCTTCGCAGACTCAACGGCCATGGCGTTAACAATCTGAACGCCGTGACTGATACCGATGGCGAACACCAGGAACGGAACCAGTACCGAGTATGGGTCCAGGCCGTAGCCCAGCAGACGCAGTGCACCCAGCTGCCAGAACACGGCAACGATGGAGGTGAACACCGGTACCAGAGTGCCGGCGATGCAGCGTGAGTACCAGAACAGCAGCAGCGTAGTCAGGACGATGGTGATGCCGGCGAACCAGGCGATAGAGCCAATGCCTTCAATCAGGTCACCGACCTTCTTGGCGAAACCAACGATGTGAATCTCGATGTTGGGGTTCTGGGCTTCGTATTTGTCTCGGATCTTCTCTTCGAGCTGACGGGAAAACTCGCCGTAGTCCAGCGGCTGGCCGGTCTCAGGGTTCTTCTCGTACAGCGGGGCGTACACGATGGTGGACTTGAAGTTGTCCGCAATCAGACGACCGACTTCGTTGGAGCGCAGGGCGTTCTGACGCAGTTGCTCCAGGCTGGAAGCGGAGCCGTCGTATTCGTCCGGGATCACAGTGCCGCCCTGGAAGCCCTGTTCAGTAACCTCCACCCAGCGCACGTTCGAGGTCCACAGAGACTTCAACCCGGACCGGTCAACACCGTCCAGATAGAACACCTCGTCGGTGATCTGCTTCAGGGTTTCCATGTACTCGGCGGAGAAAATGTCGCCGTCCTCGACCTCGACCGCAATCCGGACAAAGTTGCCCAGGTTCTGCAGGTCATCCCGGTGGTCGAGCATGTTGACGATAAACGGGTGCTCCAGCGGGATCATCCGCTCGAAGCTGGCATCCGGCTGAATTTTTGCCGCGTTGTAACCCAGGAACAGGGTCAGCAGCAGGAAGCCGAACAGGATAACGGCGCGATTATTGAAAATCAGGCGTTCGAGAAACGGCTCGGCCTTAGGCGTCGCCAGGTAATGCTCGTCCTTGCCATGGTTCAGGTTAGACATTCAAAGCCCCTTATTGTCGATTCCGTTGTTGCCACATCAGGGCATTATTGAAGGTTCTTGCCTTTGGCGTTCGCTGTGGTCACGCCACCCTCGCCGACCAACAACAGGTCGGTACCGGAAATCGGCACTACGCTCATCAGACCGAGACGGTCATCACGCAGGTATTCCCGGAAGGTGTCGCCACCGTTGCCGCTGGTCAGTACGGCGCCGCCATTGCCAACCAGGATAACGCGGGAATCCTGAGCAACGCCGTCGTTCAATGTGGCGGTGGAACCGGTGTTAACCGTGGTCCAGGACCGGCCCAGGTCGGTGGAATGCAGCAGCGTGCCCCGCAGGCCGAAGGCCAGAATTTCATTCACGTCGCCCGTGCCGGTTACGCCGAACAGGGAACCCGGGTATGGGCTTTCCCGACGCTCCCAGGTTTCGCCCCGATCGACGGACACATGGATCTGACCGGCTTCGCCCACGATAACCATGGCGCCACCGGCGATTTCAGTAATCGCATTGAGGTGGAATTTCTGGGCGTTGTCCAGCCGAGGAGACCAGTCGGTCCAGCTTTCACCACCGTCTTCAGTGTGGAAAATCAGCCCATAGGCACCGATCACAAAACCGGACTGGTCATCGCCAAACCAGACATCCAGGAACGGATTCACCGGACCGATGTCGAGGTCAGCTTCCATGTTCTCGAGCGAGAACAACATATCGTCCAGCGCCCACTCCAGATCGGACTTCTCCGCCTCTGGCGCAGTTTCAATACGCTCTTCCATTTCGGCAATGGCTTCTTTCTGGCTCTCGATTGCCAGCTCCGCGGCGCGGATACCGGTCAGCTGAAGCTCCCAGGTTGCGCCCGCGTCGTCCGAATGCAGTACCACGCCACTGTGGCCGACCGCCCAGCCGTGGGTCTCAGAGCCGAAATCGACACCGGTCAGGGTGACCGATACCGGAACCTCTGCCTGGGTCCAGGACTTGCCCTCATCATCGGAATAGATGATGTGACCACGCTCGCCAATCGCCACCAGGCGGTCGCCGGCACGCTCAACGTCGTTCAGCAGATGATCGGGAGCCAGCTCGGTGGGACGCGCCGGAGTATCAATGACGTCCTCGAGTGCAAATGCAACAGGGGTCGCACAGGCCATGGAAAGCCCAAGGCATGCTGTACCAAGGGTTTTACGCATAAAGCTTGTAGCCATTCGGATTGCCTATAGTTGTTGGTAACGGTGGAACTTGAATCTGTTATCGGGCCCTTCAGCATAAACATACCGACAACCCGAAAGTTGTCGGTATGGTATGTGCCAACGTTAAGTTGGCACATAGGGTTCCGTTTTCGCCGAAATTTAACGAACGCTACGGCGGCGCAACGAGGCCGGAGAGTAGTAACGCTTGTTCGGAACCTCGTTGGTGAACACCGTAGTGCTCTGCTCTTCGGTATCCAGACCCTGCACGTGGTAGCGGCGCGCCTGCAGATCGTGGAAGGCTTCCAGTGCTGTCCAGGTGCCCGGCAGTTCGTAATAGTTCTTCAGCACGCCCATGCTCACGCGCCAGAGTTCGCCACGGCCGTCGTACTGGTCGAGCAGCGCTGTGTTCCAGCTGTCCTCATCCACATAGAAGCGGCGCTTGGCGTAAATGTGACGCTCGCCGTCTTTCAGGGTGGCGGTTACCACGTGCACCCGGTGCAGCTCCCAACGCATCAGATCCGGGTTCAGGTGGGTCATGCCCAGGATCTCAGAGTATGGCAGGCCCTGCTGGGCGATCTTGTAGTTGTTGTACGGGATGTAAATTTCCCGCTTGCCTTCGTAGGTCCAGTTGTACCGGTCCAGAGCACCGTTGAAGATGTCCGTGTCATCGGCGGTACGCAGGTTGTCCGCAGCCGCGATCGGCGAGTCGTAACCCAGGTTCGGTGCCCGGCGCACCCGGCGCTGACCTGCGTTATAGCCCCAACCGTTACGCGGGTTGATGATCTGGTTCAGGGTTTCGTGCACAAGGATAGCACCACCGGCCAGACGGGGTGGCGACTGGGTGAACGACAGGTAGTAGAAGATGACGTTATCGAGGGTGTTCTCGCCGCCTTCCGGGTTATAGAAGTTAAAGAAGGCTTCCTGCTGGGAGGTTACCAGGGTGTAGTCGCCATTCTGCTGGACGGCGACTTCACTGGCACGACGGGTCAGGGAAATACCGCGCCACCGGGTCAGGTGGTTCCAGATTACCTGCCAGGCCTTCTCTTCATCGTTGCCACTCAGAATCGGGAACGGGTAGCCGCCAAAGGCTCCGTCCAGGCCCGCACCCTCGCCCACAATCTTGGCGCTGGTGGCGTTCTCACGAATATTCTCTTCGACAAAATCCGGCAGCGAGTGGCTGCGACGGGTCTTGTAGACCGGAATCTCGAAGGTGGTCGGATAGGTTTCGAACATGGCCATCAGGCCATCGGTCAGATGCTCGGAGTACTGCTCGGCGTTTTTCGCATTGATGGTGAACAGTACTTCGTCATCCGGGAACGGATTGGGGTGGAAATCGCCACTGCCCTCGTAACCGGCCGGTGGCTCGGTGATACCGCCATCCCAGGCCGGAATGGTACCGGCTTCGTTGCCAGCCATCGGGGAACCGAAAGGGGTCAAATCGTTGCCCAGGCGAGCTGCCTGACTGGAGGACACCGCCGCAAAGCTGGGCGCCGCGGCGACAGAAAGGGCCATAAGGCCGCCGAGAATAGCGTTTTTGTTGTATCTCATATGTAACCTTAGTCCGTCTGGAAGCCTCTGGTGGGCTTTTTATTGTCGTCTGCTAGGTGCACAGACTTTGCCACAGAGTAACCGTTCGACCAAGATTTTCTATCGACCGAAAGTGCGATTTTGTATCCGGCTGTATCCTTGCATTAACGACACAGCCGGACCAGAGCCCGCGGCCTCAGCCAACCAGGCTTTTGTGGACCACCTCGTAGACGTCCCGGGACAGGCCGGCCTTGTCGCGAATCCGCTCCAGCGCTGACTTCATCTGCTGACCATAGGCCGGCGCGAAACGTTTCCAGCGGGTCAGCGGCGTTACCAGCCGGGCCGCAATCTGCGGGTTGCTGTCATCCAGGCGACACACCTGCTCCGCCAGGAAGTCGTACCCTGAGCCATCCGGGTTGTGGAACGCGGCCAGGTTCTGGCCGGCAAAGGCACCCACCACGGAACGCACTTTGTTCGGGTTCTTCCAGTCGAAGGCCTCGTGTGCCAGCAGGGCCTGGATTTGCGGCAGCTGGCCGGCGCGATCGCTGGCAGCCTGCACCGAGAACCACTGCTCTACCACCTGCGGGTCTTCCTGGAAGCGCTGGTAAAACTCCTCCAGCACCCTGGCGCGGTCGGCCTCGTAGTCGGAATTCACGAGGGCCCGCAATGCGCCAATCCGGTCGGTCATGTTGTCGGCCTCGCGGAACTGCCGCAGTGCCAGCTCCCTGCCCTCCTCGTCGTTGATCTGCAGCAGCCACGCCAGCGCGGTGTTGCGCAGACTGCGGCGGGCGATCTGCTCTGGGGTCACCGCGTAGGCGCCGCTCTCGACGTTGCGCCGGTAGCAGGCAATCAGGTCATCCCGCAGGGCGATCGCCAGGTGCTTGAGCACCCGCTCGCGCGCTTCGTGAATGGCGGGCACATCGGCGCTCTCTGCCAGCTCGATCAGATAGGCCTCGGTCGGCAACTGCAACATCTTGGCGACCAGAGCCTGATCCAGCGACGAGTCGGAGATCAGGTGGCGGTAGGCCGTGACCAGCCGAGAATCGACCGCGGTGTCCTTGGGCGTGCCGATCAGCGATTGAATCACATCCACCGCCAGGCGCTGGCCGGCGTCCCAACGGTTGAAGCCGTCCGGGTCGTGACTCATCAGGAACAGCAACTGCTCCCGGGTCCATGGGTAGTGCACCCGGACCGGCGCCGAGAAGTGCCGCAGCAGCGACGGTACCGGGCGCTCACTCAAGCCGTGGAACTCAAACACCTGGTGCTCGCCGGTGAGCTCGAGCACGCGCTCGGTAGGCGCGTCCTGCTCGTTAACCTGCAATTGCAGCGGCAAGGACTGGCCCTTGTTGCCGAGCAGGCCGAGGGCAAACGGGATGTGTTGCGGCCGCTTGTTGGTCTGGCCTGGGGTGTCCGGAATGGTCTGCTCGATGGTCAGCCGGTACACGCCCTGATCGGCGTCATAGTCGTCCGACACGGTCAGCACCGGCGTACCTGCCTGCTCGTACCAGAGCCGGAATTGGGACAGATCGCGCCCGGAGGCGTCTTCCATGGCCTTGACGAAATCGTCGGTGGTCACGGCCTGGCCGTCGTGGCGCTCAAAATACAGATCACTGCCCTTGCGGAACATCTCCGGCCCCAACAGGGTGTGGATCATGCGCACCACTTCCGCGCCTTTCTCATACACGGTCAGGGTGTAGAAATTGGAGATTTCCATGTACGACGACGGCCGGATCGGGTGGGCCATAGGGCCGCCGTCCTCGGCGAACTGCGCGGTGCGCAACAGGGCCACGTCCTCCACTCGCTTGACCGTGGGCGAGCCCATGTCGGAGGAGAACTGAGAATCCCGGAACACCGTGAAGCCTTCCTTCAGGCTGAGCTGGAACCAGTCACGACAGGTGACGCGGTTACCGGACCAGTTGTGGAAGTACTCGTGGGCCACGATCGCCTCAATGCGCTGGAACGCCAGGTCGGTGGCGGTGTCCTGGCTGGCCAGCACGCACGAGGAGTTGAAGATGTTCAGGCCCTTGTTTTCCATGGCGCCCATGTTGAAGTCGTCCACAGCAACGATCATGAAGATGTCGAGATCGTACTCGCGCCCATAGACCTCCTCGTCCCAGCGCATGGAGCGCTTGAGGGAATCCATCGCGTGGTCGCATTTCTCGGCGTTGCGCGGCTCCACGTACATGCGCAGGTCGATGTCCCGGCCGGAACAGGTGGTGAAGGTGTCACGCTTCTCCACCAGATCGCCGGCGACCAGGGCAAACAGGTAGCAGGGCTTGGGGAATGGATCTTCCCAGGTGACAAAGTGCCGGCCATCGTCCAGGTCGCCCCGGTCCACATCGTTACCGTTGGACAGCAGCACTGGGTAGGACTGTTTGTCCGCCTCCACTCGGGTGCGGAAACGCGCCATCACATCGGGCCGGTCCGGGAAGAAGGTGATGCAGCGGAAACCCTCGGCCTCGCACTGGGTACAGAACATGCCCGAGGACTTGTACAGGCCCTCCAGGCGGGTGTTGTTCTGGGGTTCGATCCAGGTCACCACGGTCAAGTCGAAGCGATCCGGCACCGAGGGCACGACCAGCTTGTCGCCCCGGTTCTCGAAATCGGCCTCGCTCAGCGCATTGCCATTCATGGCCACCGATTCCAGTACCAGGCTGTCGCCGTCCAGCTCCAGCGGTACGTCGCCGGCGCCGGCCTGGGGGTTGCGCCGCACACTCAGGGTGCTGTGAACGCGAGCGCCGGTTTCGAACAGCTCGAAACGCAAGTCGACGTGATCAATCAGGTACGGTGGCACCTGGTAGTCGCTCAGATAGATGGTCTGGGGCTGATTGGTGCGCATGGTCTTTCTCCAGGTTTCTGAGCCGCGCGCTGCCCGCAGCTGGGCAGGCGGGTTGGTATTGGGTCAGGCGGGTGCCCGGCGCATCAGTCGCCGAGTACCCGAAAACGAACTTCGTACCCGGTAAATTTCCGGATGTTGATCACGCCGGTGTCGAGGATCAGGTACTGGCCCTTGATTCCTTCCAGGATGCCATCCACTTCCGGGGTCTTGTCGAGATTGTGATTCTTGATCTTCTCGGGCCAGACCGAGACCGGATAGCTGAGCGCCAGGCCCGACTCATCCACCTCGCGAATCGAATCCGGACCGTGGGTCGCCTTCAGCTCGGCCAGATCGTCGGCGATCAATTCCAGTATTCTTTGCCGCTCCTCGGCCAAATTCAACTCGGGCACGTCGCCCTTGAGCATGGCTCGCCAGTTGGTGCGGTCGGCCACGTGCGCCTTGCAGGCAACTTCCACCAGCCCGGCCAGGTACCGGGTGGCAACCCTGGCCATGGGAATGGCGTCGACTGCGCCCTGATCAATCCAGCGGGTTGGCACCTGGCTACCGCGGGTGATACCCACTTTCAGGCCAGAAGAGTTGGCCAGATACACCACGTGCTCAATCATGCAGTGGGTTTCGCCCCACTCAGGCTCGCGACAGGTCCCAAGGTGGTAATGGCACTTCTCCGGGCTCATGATGCAGCTGTCGCAGGCCGCCAGCTTCCGAAAGCAGGGGTAGCAATAACCCTGGTTGAAGCTCTTCTTGGTGGTGCGGTCGCAGTGGATGCAACGGATCACGCCGTCGAAATCGATGTGCACCCGCTTGCCCAGGTACTCATTGAGAGGAATGCGGCTGTCGCCCACAGCGATGGAGTAGCTTACCGGTGCACCCGCCTCCGCCGGCATTTTGCGCAGCCGGCCGGTTACGTCGATCAGTTCGCTCAAGACTTAACCTCGACAAATTGATCCGGGTCCACGTCCTGGCCCGAGTTGTTCTGACGCTGCACCGAGGGATCGCAAGCGGTGCCGGCCTTCTCGCCCCGATCGATGTAGCCGGTGCGCTCTTCTTCCGGAATGCCGTGCAGGTTCTCGTAGTAAATCACCGCCTGCAGGCTGATCTCGCGCTGTTCCGGGGTCAGCTTTCGGCCGTCCGGCCACTTGCCCAACTCAACGGACAAACGCAGGCTGCGGTAGACCGTGGGGTCAAGTCGTTGAATCAATTCGTCGTATGTCATTCGGATCTCCCGAGACGCTTTTCAAAAAAATGTGCCGGAATCGTTTGACAGATGCAAACGATAATAATTATCATTGCCTTACCAAATGACGACGGTCGTATCATTTGGTCTCTCTCATCAGGAGCTTAATGCTCTTTTTATGCCCCGCCCTTTGGCGGGGCTTTTTTTTGCACCGGCGTTTTCCGCCGTCCTTACAGAACCGTCCTGGTAAGCTTCAGGCTCCTGCTACTGTTTTCTTACGGGCAAAACGAACGCCAGGGCCACTCCACTGACAAACCCACCCAGGTGTGCCTCGTTCGCCATACGCCCCAGGCCCAGCATTTCCGTGAACGGCGTGAAGCCAATCACCATCCAGACCACGGCGAAGGTCACCAGCGCGGGCGGGAACTGGAACCTCGGGCGTTTGCGCTGGCTCAACCAGCAGTAGCCCAGGATGCCGTACACCACCCCCGAGAGGCCTCCAAACAGTGGACCAGAAACCAGGTACTGAAGACCATTGGAGAAAATACTGGTGGCCAGAAACAGCAGAAGCAACCGGTTGCGGCCGTCAAACCATTCCACCTGGCTGCCCAGGAACCACAGCATCACCGCGTTAAAGATGATGTGGGTCCAGCTGAAATGCAGAAAATCCGGCGTCAGCAAGCGCCATACCTGGCCGCTGGCGAGGGTGCTGGAGAGCGCGTCGATGCGGCCGGCCAGTGTGGTCCAGTCGTAGTAGCGCGGGTCGACCACCATCAGCGCCGCCGACAGCTCGTTCCGGCCCATGGAGGTCACCCAGACCATCAACACCGCAACAGCAATAGCCCCCAACACCAGGGGCGCGTGCCGGGGCGACGGCTGCCAGCGCCCACGGACGAAGACCGGCGAGCTGTGCTGCTGTTCCACCGCGGCCCGCAGCTCAGGCTCGGCAAGGAATCGTTCCAGGGCCTCCAGCACCGGTTCGGCATGCTGGGGATTCTCGAGCCAGAGCACCTGCTGGTTGTTTTCCTCGGTGATGCGGTGCGGCACACCCTGCCCGGTCAGCCACTGGCTGAAACCGGCAAGGTTCACACTGGTGTCCAACTGCTTTACTCGGTACACAAAGACCTCATCACCTGGCGAAAAGGAACCGCCACCGGTCAGCGTTCCACGCTGTCTTCGGTGTTCGGGTAGCCGGCCTGCTCGGGCCGGGACACATCAACCCAGACAAACTTGTCCGGAGACAGGACCGACTCGCCATCCATCCGATAGGCCACCAGCCGGCCATATTTGACGGCGCTGTAATCGATACAGGCAACGTTGTCCTTCAGGGGCGCCGGGTCGCCATCCATCCAATAGTGCCCGACAAAAACCGGCGGCGCTGATCGGGGGTAGCTGATCAGTTGCTTGCGCTCCGATGCCGCCAGCACCTTGGACGCCACTTCCGGCGGCAGCGGGTCCGGCTG
>JBPEXK010000211.1:0-11785 GCA_052031745.1 Marinobacter sp.
TTCAAAGGACGACAGCGACATGCCGCCAATCCATTCCGCCAGTTCCCGGGGAATGCCGAGAAAGCCCATGGACAGGGTCAGGAAGTGCGCGCCCACCAGAATCAGGCCGATCATGCAGGAGCTCTTCACTGCGCCGAGCAGGCTTTCCTTGAAGCTGTGCAGGGTCAGCGAACCGGTTACCGCGGCCAACAGCAGCGCGCCGAACACGCCCAGGGCCGCCGCTTCGGTCGGGGTGGTGAAACCGGCATAAATAGAACCGAGCACGAACACGATCAGACCGACAATCGGCAGCAGCAGGCGCAGTGCCTTGAACTTGGCCGAGAACGACAGGTGCGCCTTCTTGTGCACCGGCATCTCGTCTTTGTTGAGCTTGGCCCAGATCATGGTGTAGCCCATGAACATGGCCACCAGCATCAGGCCCGGCAGGGCGCCGGCAATGAACAGGCGGCCGATGGAGACTTCCGCGGCCACGCCGTACACGATCAGGATGATCGACGGCGGAATCAGCAGGCCGAGTGTGCCCGAGCCGGCCAGGGTGCCCACCGCCATGCGATCACTGTAGCCTTGGGCTTTCAGCTCGGGCAGGGTCATCCGGCCAATGGTGGCGGCGGTGGCCGCCGACGAGCCAGACACGGCAGCGAAAATGCCGCAGCTGAGGATGTTCACGTGCAGCAGCTTGCCGGGCAGGCCGCCCATCCAGGGCGACAGGCCCTTGAACAGATCCTCGGACAGCTTGGTGCGGAACAGCACCTCACCCATCCAGATGAACATTGGCAGGGCGGTCAGCGCCCAGCCGGTGCTGGCGCCCCAGCTTGAGGTGGCGAACAGCAGGCCGATCTGGTCGTTGCCGGCCAGCAACAGGCCGAGCACACCGATGCCCACCAGGGTAAGAGAGACCCAGACGCCCACGGCGAGCATCAGGATCATGGAAACGGCGAGGACGATGGAAAGAACAGTGGTATCCATCAGATTTCCTCCAGGTTGATGTCGGCTTCATGCTGTTGATAGGACGGCGTGCGCTTGCGCAGGACAGCCACCAGGTCGTCCAGAATGGCAAGGTTCAGCGCCAGCATGCCCAGCCCCACCGGAACCTGGGGAATCCAGATCGGGATTGGGATGTAGCCGTAGGACACTTCTTCAAAAATGTAAGACTCGTACACCATGTGCCAGCAGTAGTAGGTCATGTAGCAGGCCAGGCCGAAGCCAAACAGCAATACCAGCAACTCCTGGACGTAGCGGGCCTTGGCCGGCCACTTCTGGATCACCAGGGTTACCCGGATATGGCCGCCCTCATGGAAGGTGTAGGCCAACCCGAAAAAGGTGGAGGCGGCGAGCGCGTACCCTGACACGTCCTCGGCGGACGGAATGATGAAGCCGAAAATGCGGCCAACGATCTGCAACAGGATGACCACCATGATCAGTGCGATGCAGAAACCGGCGGCGTAACCGGATGCCAGGTAAAACTTGTCGCGTAGGGAACTCATGTCAGGTGCCTCCCAAGGCTGCCCTCTCCCAGGTGGGAAGAGGGCGTCTTGTGTGTGGACCGTTAGCGGTAGTTTTCAAGAATGGCGCCCACTTCCTTCGGGGCTTCTTCTTCCCATTCCTTGATCATGATGTCGCCGATCTTCTGGAACTCCTGCATCAGCTCCTCGGAAGGCTCGGTCACCGTGATGCCGTTCTCCGCCAGGATGGCGGTGTCTTCGGCGGCAGTGACCCGCACACCGGTCCAGCCCTTATCCTCGGCCTTGGCGGCTGCGGTCAGGATAACCTGGCGCTGCTCGTCGCTCAGGCGGCGCCATGCACGCTTGTTGGCAACGACCACGTTCTTCGGGATCCAGGCCTTGATGTCGGTGTAGTGCGACAGGTAGTCCCAGGCCTGGCCATTGGCGCCGGTAGACGGGGAGGTGATCATGGCGTCGATGATGCCGGTGCTGAACGCCTGCGGGATCTCCGGCACCTGTACGGTGGTTGGCGTGGTGTTCATCAGATCGGCCAGGCGCGAGGTGGAGGGGCTGTAAGCCCGCATCTTCAGGCCCTTCAGGTCGCTCATGCTGTTGACTGGCTGCTTGGTGTACAGGCTCTGAGCCGGCCAGGGCACGGAATAGAGCAGTACCATGCCTTCCTTGTCCAGCTGCTTCTCGATTTCCGGCTTGGCTGCTTCCCAGAGACGGCGGGCGTCGTCGAAGTTGGTCGCCAGGAACGGAATGTTGTCGTGCTTAAACACCGGATGGGTGTTGCCCATGATGCCGATGAAGATTTCACCCATCTGGACCTGGCCGGTGCGCACGGCGCGCGGAATTTCCGGGTGTTTGACCAGAGAGGCGCCGGAATGAACGGTGACTTCAATGTCGCCGTCGGTGCCGGTCTTGATGTCCTCGGCGAATTCATAGGCGATCTTGGTCGGCAGGTTGGCGTCGCCGTAAGGGGTGGGCATGTGCCACTGGCCGGCGTTGGCCGCCGAGGTAAACAGTGCCCCGGCGAGGACTGAGGCTGTTGCAAGATACTTGAACATAGTGTGTCTCCTGTTCTTTCGTTCTTGTTGCTTTGGTTGTTATTGGTCGGTGTTCAGAGCACCGACAGTTCCTCATTGAGCCGCTCGGTGAGCAGCATCTTCCCCGGTACATGGGTAATCGCAATCGGGGGGCGTGCGTTTTCCAGAGCCACTTGCGGGGTAACGCCGCAGGCCCAGAACAGCGGGAGTTCATCGTCTTTGACCGCAACCGGGTCGCCAAAATCCGGGCGGCTGACATCGGCAATGCCAATCTGGCTCGGGTTGCCGATGTGCACCGGCGCGCCGTGGGCCTTGGGCAGCCGAGTGGTGACCTGGATGGCGCGGATGGCGTCGGCGCCGTTAAACGGGCGCATGGACACAACCATGTTGCCGTGAAAACGGCCGGCCGGACGGGTGGCGATGTTGGAGCGGTACATGGACACGTTCGCGCCCTGCTCGATGTTGCGGATCGACAGGCCGGCGCGGATCAGGGCGTCCTCGAAGGAGAAAGAGCAGCCCAGTACAAAGGTAACGAAGTCGCCCTGCCACAGGTCGCGGATGTCGGTAACAGTCTCGGCGCGCTCGCCGTCTCGGAACACCTGGTATTCGGGAATGTCGGTGCGAATGTCCAGGTCATGCCCCAGTTCCGGCAGCGCCGGGTCGCCCGGTTCCGAAACCCCGATCAGCGGCAGTGCCACCGGGTTGTTCTGGCAGTACATCAAAAAATCGGCGGCCCAGTCGGCGGGCAGGATCACCACATTGCCTTGTACCAGGCTCGGTGCCAGCCCGCTGGTGGTGCCGGTGTGTTTGCCGGCGCGGATGTCCGACCGCAGGGGTGCCGCCTGCTCGAGCAGGGCTTTCTTGAAGTCTGAATATTCTTCAGTGGGCATGGCGGCAACTCCCAATTGATTTTTAAAATTAGTTGTTGTTTACAGGTTATGCCTTCTGCTGAAAAAATCTAATTATGGTTTTTTAGGTTTGGACATAATATTTATTTATATGGCGCCGGTTCGGCGCTCTCCGAGTAAGCCTCCGACACTCCCACCGCCAGATTGGCGGCCAGCTCGGCCACCGGGTTGTAGGGCACGCTCGGGTAGGAAGCCGTGAACTCGAGCTGGGACGGCGTCCAGGCCGTTTCCAGTTGCACCAGTTGGCCATTGTCGAGTTCGTCGGCAATCACGCTCAGGGGCAGGGTGGATACCCCAATGCCATCAATGGTCAGGCGCCGGCAGGCGGCCAGGGAGCTGGAGGAGTAAAAGCGCGCGGGCAGTTCGTCCAGCTGGCTGAATTTCTGGCTGATCTCGGCGAAGGGTTTGGTGTTTCGGGCGTAGGTCACGATCGGCCAGGCTGCCAACTCCTCCAGTTCGAGTTTCCGGTTCGGCAGCTTCAGGTCCGGGCTGGCGACCCAGAGCAAGGGGAAGCTGCACAGATTCCGATTCTCCATCTTCGGCTCCGATACCGGTCCCATCAGGAAGGCCAGGTCCAGGGAGCGGTCCATCAGTCCGGTGCGCAGGTTGCTGGTCACGTCGACCGTAATTTCCACGTCCAGATTGGGCACCGCCTTGTGCAGATCCCGAAAGAACTGGGGCAACCAGGAATGGACGATGGTTTCCGACACCCCCAGGCGCAGGATGCCTGACAGCAGCGCCACCCGGTCCGCACGTTTGCGCAGCTGCTCAGACATGAACACGATCTTTTCCGCAAACGGCAGTAGTTCCTGGCCCTTGCTGGTCAGCAGGGTCTTGCCGGATTCCCGCTCAAACAGCTGCACGCCAAGTTCCTCTTCCAGGGCAGCGATGCGGGTGGAAATGGCGGGTTGGGTGGTGTGCAGGCGTTCCGCCGCCTTGCGAAAGCTGCCGAGGGTGGCGACCCAGATGAAGGTTTCCAGACGTTTAAAATTCATGAGCTCCCTGATGGCCCGAATAAGCATGTGATAACACCCGGCTTCGCCTTGCGGCTAAAAGTGCGGGCATACAATTACTTATAGGATAGCGCACACGGGGCCCTGGGACCCGCGGGCGATCATCGGGAGCGGGGTCGGGCGGGCCGATGCCTGCCCGCCGCGGTCAGACGGCGTCTTTGTAGAGGGAGCGCACCGGCTTGGCAAACACCCGCCGTACCATGGGCTCGAAGAATGACAGGGGCAGGGTTTCGCCGTTCGGGTCGAACGCCGGCGAATCGTATTTGCTGACAAACTCGATGGTGCGCATGAAGTGCGGGTGGTCCTTGTAGTTGTCCCGCAGGTTGCGATCCATGCCCAGGTAATGGAAGAAGTAGTAGCCCTGAAAAATGGCGTGGTGCTTGACCATCCAGTGGTTGGCCTCGCTGACAAAAGGCTCCAGCAGCGCCGCGGCCACGTCGGCGTGGTTGTAGGACCCCAGGGTGTCGCCAATGTCGTGCAGCAGGGCACAGACCACGTATTCCTCGTCCTTGCCGTCCCGGTGGGCGAGGGTGGCGGTTTGCAGGCAGTGGCTGAGGCGGTCAATGGGAAAGCCGCCGCAGTCGCCCTCGAGCAACTGTAAATGTGCCAGGATCCGCTCCGGCAGACCCTGGGCAAATTCACCGAAGGCGCCGGCGATGGTTTGCCAGTCTTCCGCGGTGCCGTCCTTCATGTGGGTGAAGCTGGCTTGTGGGGCAGTGGTTTCGGTCATCGGACGCACTCCTTAATCACGGAAACCGGTGTCGATGCGATCAAGCTTGCGCAGCAGTCCGGGCCAGGCCAGCTTGCCGCCCATACCGCGAGTGACCTGATCCGCCTGCTGCCGGATGGTGTCGACGATACCGGCGGGAATCGGCGTCATTTCCCGGTTGCCGGACAACGCCTGGATCTGCACCTCACAGGCCCGCTGCAAAATGTACATGCCCAGGAAGGCATCGGCGATGCTGGTACCGGTGGTCAGCAAGCCGTGGTTGCGCAGGATCATGAAGCTGTTCTGGCCCAGGTCTTTCTGCAACCGGGCCTTCTCGTCCTCCCGCAGCGCCACGCCTTCGTAATCGTGGTAGGCCAGGTTGGAGAGCGGGAACAGGCTTTGCTGCGACAGTGGCAGCAATCCGTCTTTCTGGGCCGAGACTGCCACCCCGGCGGTGGTGTGGGTATGCATAACGCAGGTGGCATCCTCGCGCACCGCGTGGATGGCGCTGTGGATGGTGAAGCCGGCCGGGTTGATGTCGAAATCGTCCGGATCAACCTTGTTGCCGTCCTGGTCGACCCGCACCAGGCTGGAGGCAGTGATTTCCTCAAACATCATGCCGTAGGGGTTGATCAGGAAGTGATGCTCGTCCCCGGGAATGCGGGCGGATACGTGGGTGAAGATCAGGTCGTCCCAGCCGTACATCGCAATCAGGCGATAGGCGGCGGCCAAATCGACCCGCAGCTGCCATTCTTCGGCACTGACTTCGCCCTTCTTCGATGGAATTGCAATTCGTTCAGACATGGCCGGCCTCTCTTGTTGTGGTGTTTTTGGGGTGCTCGGGTTTCAGTGTAGGCAGTAGCGCGAGCACAACACTGTCAAATCATTTACATTTGTCGGGTTGTTGGTGCGGGAGCGAGTCATGTCGGATCTGAAATCGGTATTGAGGGCCTGCCCGCTACTGGGAGGGCTGCCGGAGGCGGGCTTCCGGGAGGCGGAAGCCCAGGCTCGCTGGCGTCAGTTCCAGGCGGGTGAGTCCATTTATGCCAAGGGCTCCATGCAATCGTCCCTGTGTGTGATCGCCGAGGGCACGGTGCGCATCAGCTCGGTGAACGCCGAGGGCCGGGAAGCTACGCTGATCATTTTCGGGCCGTCGGCCTGGTTTGGCGACACCGTTTTCTCGCCCGGCACCCCCCGGGTCTACGGCGCCACCGCCCATGAGAACGCCCGGGTGGTGGAGTTGCCCGGGGAGGGATTCCGCAAGCTGTTGGCCCGCTATCCCCAGGCCTACCCGGTGGCCCTGGATCTGCTGAGTCGCCGGCTGTGGTCGGCGATGTCGATCATCGCCGATGACGCCTTAAGGGGAATTGACGCCCGGATCGGGCGCCGTTTACTGTTTCTGGCTCAGATACAGGGCCATGCCGAGCAGCAGTCGAGGCCGGTGACCTTCCGCCTTACCCGGGAGCACATCGGCAACATGATGGGCATGACCCGCCAGGGCGTGCATCGGGTGATCAAGAAGTTTGAGCAGGAGGGCCTGCTGAAACTGGCCTACGGCAAGATCACCATCATCGACCCGAGTGCCCTGCAAGCCTATCTGACCACATTGCCGGACTGACCGGGTCCGGCGCTCGGAACTATCAACCCCGCAGGCGGTCTGGCTGAGTATTCTGGCCAAGATCGCCCGCTCATCGCCAACAGGGAATGCGTTGTGTTGTCACTGAACTGGTCTTTACTGTCGGTGTTTATCCCCACGTTTTTCGTGGTCTCGATCACCCCGGGTATGTGCATGACCCTGGCGCTGTCCATGGGCATCACCATCGGCGTGCGTCGGGCGCTCTGGATGATGGCCGGCGAGTTGGTGGGCGTGGCTGTGGTGGCCACCTCGGCAGCCATTGGCGTGGCGGCGATCATGTTGAAATACCCGACCGCGTTCGCGGTGTTCAAGTACGCCGGTGGTGCTTACCTGGCCTGGCTGGGGGTGCAGATGTGGCGCTCCCGGGGCAAGATGGCCATGCCCGAGACCGAAGACGAGACCGCGGTGCCCGCTTCCCGGGGCCAGCTGGCGAGCCAGGGGTTCGTGACCGCCATCGCCAACCCCAAGGGCTGGGCGTTCTTCGTGGCGCTGTTACCACCGTTCATCGACAGCCAGTTGCCGATGGCGCCGCAGCTGACCGCGCTGATTCTGATCATCCTCGCGCTCGAGTTCCTGTGCCTGCAGTTGTATGCCCACGGTGGTCGCGGCCTGCGCAAGCTGTTGCGCCAGGGCGGCGGTGTGCGCACGGTGAATCGGGTGGCGGGCAGTTTGATGCTGCTGGTGGGGGCCTGGCTGGCCTTCGGCTAGGGGTAGGAAGCCGAGCGGCGAGCTAGTTGGCCGCGTACCGCTCGTGCAGGATGCCGACCCGGTGTACGTAGGCCTTGGTTTCGGCGTAGGGTGGCACGCCCCGGTACCGGCTCACCGCACCGGGCCCGGCGTTGTAGGCCGCGGTTGCCAGCCGGACGTCGCCGTTGAACCGTTGCAGCATCTTGGCCAGGTAATTAACCCCGCCGCGAATATTCTCTTCCGCCTCCAGGGCGTTTCGTACACCCAGTTCCTTGGCCGTGGCTGGCATCAGCTGCATCAGGCCCTGGGCTCCGACCGGTGACAGGGCCTTCTCATTGAACGCCGATTCGGCGTGGATGACCGCGCGCACCAGGGCCGGATCGACACCGTATTCCTGCGCCGCGGTTTGTATCTCGGTGCGATAGGGCCCGATGAAGAGTGGGGTCTTGCGCCAGTCGACGCTGGAATCCGGGTCGCAGGCGTAGCAATGGAAGCGGATGACGTCGAACTCGGCGTTGGCGGGGCGAACACTGCTGTAGGCCACCACGCCGTTGTCGTCCTGGTAGCGGTAGACGGTGTCGTTACCGCTGGACGGCCGGGGCTTGCTCGCGTTCACATTGGTGTACTCGACCGTGCCGTCCGGATGCACGATACGCTTGATGCTCTCCCCGTGGGCCGGCATGGCGCAAGCCAGCGCTGCGGCAATCAGCAGGGCGGGAGTGGTCAGGCTGGCGAGTCGGGTGGTGGGCGTCTGGCCTGGGCTCATTCGGTATCCGTACAGTCCTTATCGGGGTCCCGGGGCCGCTCACCGACCCCTGATTCCCTGAGTATACGGCTTTCTCAGCCCGATAAAACCGCACGAATTGTTGGCGAATGGTTACTGTTCGAGTACTGCCGGCCAGTTCTCATTTGCCAGGCGGATAAAGTTGTCGCGGTCGGCCAGCCACCGATCCTGCACATCCTGGTTGTAGTTCAGGTACAGCTTGCCGTCCTTGACGGTCCAGTGTTTCGGGTCGCCCTTGGCCAGGTAACCCTGGCTGACGGCCCAGGCGCAGTAGCCGCCATACACCGGGGCGTAAGCTTCCGGATCGGAAGCAAACCGATCCCGGTTCTCGGCACTGGCAAAACGCCAGGTAACACCCAGGTATTCGGCGGTGTGGTCGGAGGAACCCTTCATAGCCTGCCCGGCGTCAAAGTAGCTGACCACATCGTAACCGCCAGCCCCAGTGTTGGAGAGCAGACCTGTATACACCGGATCTTCCGCAGCGGCGGCGTGCCCAGTGGCGATAACAAACAGTGACAGTGTGATGGCGCGAAGCATGGCGAATTCCTCATTAGGGACGGTATAGTTTTAGACTCCAAGCGCGGCCGCTTGTTACAGCCGCGGCCAAACATTTCCGGAGAATCCATGGCCCACGCCCACCCTCATTCCAGTAACTCGGACCCAGTACCCCGCAACATCGTACTCATCGGCATGCCCGGGAGTGGCAAGAGTACCGTGGGCGTGCTCCTGGCCAAGCGCCTGGGCCTCGGGTTCGTGGACACCGACCTGCTGATCCAGGAGCAGGCCGGTCGCACGCTTCAGGACATCGTCGATAACGACGGCTACCAGGCCCTCCGACACATTGAGGAACAGGTGCTGCTGGCACTGGATGTCAGCGCCAAGGTGATCAGCACCGGCGGCAGTGCCGTATATAGCGACAAGGCGATGGCCCACCTGAAGACGAACGGCGTGGCGGTGTTTCTGGATATTCCGCTTGAACTGGTCATTAAGCGCATCGGCGATCACAGCGCCCGGGGCATCTCCCGGCGCCCCGACCAGTCCCTGGACGAGCTGTTCACCGAACGTCTGGCGCTGTACCGGCGTCACGCCGACATAGTGATTGATGGCCAGGGTCAAGACCAGGAAGAAACATGTACCGCTGTGGTTGAGGCCCTGAACACCTGAAGCGCAGAGCCACCCGGGCTTCTGGGTCAAACCCCGTAGAATTAACTATGGCCGGTGGGACATGTCGTCTTTAGCATCACGCGCCCAATTTCCAAACTGGCTGAGTAAATGTCCTCTATAGATACTGCAATACCCGCCGCCGATACCCCGGTGCTCCGGCGTATTGGCGATCCGATTGTTCTGGCCCTGACCATGGGCTTCATTCTGCTGTTCGTCGGTTGGTCCCTGAATGACGCAGAGAGTCTGTCTGCGGTCATCAACACCGGCTTCACCTGGACGGCGAAATACCTCGGTTCGTTTTTCCAGCTTCTGCTGCTGGCCACCTTCTTCATTGCCCTGGCCGTCGCCGTGGGCCGGGCCGGCGTAGCCCGCCTTGGAGGCCTGGACAAGCCCCAGATCAGCACCTTCCGGTGGCTGTCGATGATCATGTGCACCCTGCTGGCCGGTGGTGGTGTTTTCTTCGCCGCCGGTGAGCCGGTGTATCACTTTGTGGTGGCACCACCGGCCTCCAGTGCCGAGGCCGGCACTGCCGCCGCGGTGGCACCGGCCATGGCCCAGTCGTTCATGCACTGGGGTTTCCTGGCCTGGGCGGTGCTCGGTTCCCTGACCGCGCTGGTGTTGGCGCACGCCCATTATGTGAAAGGTAAACCGCTGCAGCCGCGTACCCTGTTGTACCCGGTACTGGGCGAGCGCGTGATGCAAGGCTGGTTCGGCGGTCTGGTCGACGCCATGTGTGTGATTGCAGTGGTGGCCGGTACCGTCGGCCCGATCGGCTTCCTGGCGACCCAGATGAGCTTTGGCCTGCACGAACTGTTCGGTGTGGCCGACAGCTTCACCACCCAGCTGGTCATCCTGGCCGTGCTGGCCGGTGTCTACATGACCTCGGCGGTTACCGGGGTGCATCGTGGCATTCAGATCCTGAGTCGCTTCAACGTGATTCTGGCGCTGGTGATCGCGGCGGTGATTTTCGTGTTCGGCCCGACCCTGTTCCTGACCAACACCTATTTGGCCTCTGTGGGTGAGTACGTGTCTTCCTTCTTCGCCATGTCCACGTTGACCGCTGAAACCGCGCCGGACTGGTGGATGAAGTGGTGGACGGTGTTCTTCTTTGCCTGGTTCATCGGCTACACACCGCTGATGTCGATTTTCGTGGCGCGGATTTCCCGGGGCCGCACCATTCGCCAGACCATTCTGGCGGTTGCCGTGCTGGCGCCCATCGCCACCTCAATCTGGTTCACTCTGCTGGGCGGTTCCGGCATCTTCCATCAGCTTGCCGGCAGCTTCGACCTGACCTCGGCGCTGAACAACTTCTCGTTCGATGTCGCCACGCTGACAGTGGCAGAGGCGTTGCCGGGCGGCACGCTGATGGCCGCGGCCATCCTGCTGTTGACTACTATTTTTGTCGCCACCACCGGCGACTCCATGAGCTATGCCATCGCCACTGTCGGTGCCGGGCACGATGAGCCGCATTACCTGGTGCGGGCATTCTGGGGCGGGGCCATGGCCTTGATGGCGGCGATTCTGCTGTACATGGGGGCAGGCCAGATCGGTGTGCTCCAGCAGTTCATCGTGATCACCGCAATTCCGGTGTCGCTGATTATCCTGCCGTCGCTGTGGACCGGGCCCAAAGCGGCCTATGCCATGGCCCGGTCACAGGGAGTGTCGCTGTAACGCCTATTTCTTACCTGCCGATCTCTGGCAGGGCGCTACAGCTGTTCCGGTCGAGGGCCCTATTTAGGGCCCTTGCCCCGGAACGCGTTAGCCGCGAAGGAGATCACCAATAGCACCAGAAAGATGAAGAACAGGATCTTCGCGAACTCCGTTGCCGCGCCTGCTATCCCGCCGAAGCCGAGTACACCTGCAATAATGGCAATGATCAGACAAACTATCGTCCAGTAGAGCATTTCCCTTTCTCCTTAATGGCTTAGTTCGTTGTTCAAGGTAGCACAGGCTTCAACAGCTCACGTCTCCTGTGCAATTTCCCGAAAGGCGCTTACCAGGGTGTCTGGTTCCTGCGCTCCGGAAATCAGGTATTTCTGGTTAACAATATAGGCGGGCACAGCTGAAACGCCTGCCTGCTGGTACTGGGTCTCGTCGGTGCGCACCGCGTCGGCATAGCGTTCCGAAGCGAGCACCGCCCGGGCCTCATCGGCATCCAGGCCGATGCCAGAGGCGCAACGCACCAGAATCTCAGGATCGGTGACGTTTTCCGCCCGGCCAAAATAGGCCTCGAACAGGGCCATCTTCATGTCCGTCTGTTTGCCTTGCTCCCCAGCCCATTTCACCAGCCGATGGCCGTCGAAGGTGTTGCGGGTGTGTCGCTCCTGAAGCTTTTCGAAGTTGAGCCCCAGGTCCTTGGCAATCTCCATCATCTGCGCCTGGTTCGCCCGCAT
>JBPEXK010000212.1:0-3361 GCA_052031745.1 Marinobacter sp.
ATGCCAAGGGCCTGCAGGTATTCCGGCAGCACCTCTTCCGGGAACCCAGGCTGCTTCTGGTCCAGGTTGACCGCGATCAGGTCAAAGGACACCGGCGCGCTTTTCTTCAGCGCCAGCAGGATGTCCAGCATGGCGTAGGAGTCCTTGCCACCGGAGAGACAGCACATAACCTTGTCGCCGGCTTCAATCATGGAGAAATCGGCGATCGCCTGGCCGACATCATGGCGCAGGCGTTTCTGCAGCTTGCTCAATTCCACTTTCAGGCGGCGCTCGGAATCGGAGGGTTGGCCCTGCTCGGGGCTGGCGATCTTTGCTTCAGACATACCAACAACGTTCATCGAATTAATGAGCGCAGAATTATACGCGTCTGAAACTGGGAGTGACAGGAGCGCTTTCCTGCGCGCCCAGACTCACCTACCATTAGATCATGACCGATTCGACTCCCATGGCCGCCCAATCCGGGTCAGGCGCCCATTTTGACGAAGGTGTGCTGGACCAACACATCCAGCACCTGCTGATTGCCGTTGAACACGAACTGCGCCGTGCGCCCGAGGGCCTGAGCGAGCTGTCATTGATCAAAGCCCTGCAGCGTCCGCCCTGGGAACTGATCGGCGAGGTCTGTTACCACGAGCCGGAAAAGCTGTACCCGGTGCATTTCCTGCTGTTTCATACCCTGTATCGACTTCGGGACCAGTTGGCCGAATCCGGCGAGAGCCTGCATATCTCACCGCTAGGCATTCACCTTACGCTGGAGAGCGTGGTGGGCGGCCATGGCCTACCCGACTCGGTGGATCAACTGCGGGCGTTCTATCTGGACCTGTCCCAATACCGGCTGTCGGACGATGAGATCCAGGGCATGATGAACGACTTCTGGGCCGGCCAATCCGGTTCCGCGCCGGACGCGGACGAAACCCTGCTTGCCGCGCAGGAATTGGGCTTCGATTCGGTTCCCGACGACTTCCCGGAGGTGAAACTGCGGTTCAGGCGCGCGGTCATGCAGGCCCATCCCGACCGCGGTGGCGACACCCAGAGCGTCCAGGCATTGAATCAGGCGTTCTCCGTTCTCAAAGCCCACTTCCGAAACGCCGACTGACTCCACACATCCGTTCCATATCCAACGAAAAAGGAAACTCCATGGCACGAAGAATTCTGCAGATGCTTGCTCTGACCCTTGTTTCGCTTCCGGCACTCGCCGATTTGGTGGTGCTCCAGTATCACCACGTCAGCGACTCCACTCCGGCGGCAACCAGCACGTCGGTGTCGCTGTTCGAGGGGCAATTGGACATGATTGCCGAGCTGGGACTGGAAGTGGTGTCCTTGCAGGCCGGCACGGAGCAGGCGCTGTCTGGCTCTGGTGGCGACAACCAGTTGGCCATCACCTTTGACGACGCTTACGATTCGGTCTATTCCACGGCGGCACCCATGCTGGCCGACCGGGGCTATCCCTACACCATTTTCGTGAACACCGAGGCAGTGGGCGGTCACGGCTACATGACCTGGGAACAACTGGCCGAACTACAGCAGAACGAGGGCGTTACCATCGCCAACCACAGTGCTGATCACGGCCACCTGGCTCGCAAACCCGGTGAGTCCCAGGAGCAATGGCAGGCGCGCATCACCAACAGTCTGGACTCGGCACAAGCCACCCTGGAGGAAAAGCTGGGCTCGGCTACGCCTCTGTTCGCCTATCCCTACGGCGAATTCGACAATGCCCTGGAGGCCGAACTGGCTGACCGCGGTTGGTATGGCTACGGGCAGCAGTCCGGCCCCATCGGCGCGAGCTCGGGCCCGACCCGTTTGCCGCGGTTTCCCATGGCCAACGCCTACGGGCAACTCAATGGCCTGGCCGACAAGCTCCAAAGCAAAGCCTTTCCGGTGCCGGCCGACCAGCTCCCTGAAGGCGTACTCAGCAACAACCCGCCGGTGCTGAGCTTCGACTTGCCAGACGCGTTGGACGCCGGCAGGCTTACCTGCTTTGCCTCCGGCCAAGGGCGGATCGATTTTGAGGTGTCGGGGGAGCAAGTTCGTGTGCAGGCGCCAGAGCCGTTCAACAGCCGCAGGCTGCGCTACAACTGCACGCACCCGGCCGGCAATGGCCGTTTCTATTGGCTGTCACATCAGTGGCTGGATCCGCAGCAGCCGGAGGATTGAACCCGGCCTCAGTCGGATTCGACCATCTTGAGCCCCAATTCTCCCTTGGCCGCGTGAGGGATCACTTTGGGGCTCCGCTCGGTACCGCCGGGGCCGGTCTCGATCACGGTCTGACCAGTCAGGTCCGAGTTGCGGCTGAACAACACCAGCCAGCGCTCGCCCTGACTCGGGAAAACCGGCACCCAGGCTTCCAGAAAACCACGCCGGCTCCAGGTTTCCGGCTCATAGGGCATGACCAGATCGGTCACCAGCCGCACCGGTTGGAAGGACCGATCTAGAAACGCCAGGGACGGGACATAGACGCCGTTGTGGGCATAGGAACGCAGGCGCAGAACGAAATCGGGGTCCTCGGCCACGCTGGCCAAGTCAATCATCTGATAGGGACTGGCCCCGGTGAGGAAGTTGTGGGTCGGCGACTGCTCAGTGATGAAGACCCCGAATTCCCGGCCCTGCTGCCACTCCACCGCATCCTGGGTTTCCAGGGCCTGGCAGCAGAATTCGCGAAAGCGCTCGAAGTAGTTGCCGCCCCCGTCGATGCCGAGCACGGCGAAGGCATCAGGACTGCCCTGCTCTGACGGCTGGGCCGGCTCCAGGTCCGGACCGTCGTGATAGACGCTGGCCGGGGTCAATTCGATGGGTGCGGGCGCTCGGCCCTTTTCCACGTCACTGCGGGTGTCCGGCCGGTAATAGCTGACCCGAAGATTGCCCTGGGCATCACGCCAGGTGAAATAGGGTTGGCGCTCGCCCGGTCGAACGTAGCCGTCCTTCGCCAGTTGATTGCCGTCGGGATAGTTGGCCAGGTTGAACTCAGGGTCTGTGGTTGAGGACCGCGCCTCACCCTCGGCTTCAGCGCTGCCGGTCTTCTGCTCGGAAGGCTCAGCGTCGGGGCTGGCGGGTGCATCCGGGCTGGCAGCAGCCGTTGCGGGCGCATCCGATGTGGGTTGCTCTGGCTTGGCGACAATCGGCGAATAGCGCACCCGCCCCTGCTCGTCGACCCAGGTGTAGTAGCCCTCCCGCTCGGAAACATTGGAGCCGCCCACCTGACAGCCTGCCACCAAGGCCGCCGCCAGGAGGGCGATTGCAGAAGTAGTGAGTCGACGCCCGGTCATGGTCAGAAACTGCCCCGCTGTGGCCCGAAGCCACGTCAGAATTTGGTTCGGAAACTCAGACCGGCCATGACCACCCTAAGCGAGGTTTTTACGTCCAGACC
>JBPEXK010000213.1:0-3872 GCA_052031745.1 Marinobacter sp.
AGCCGGTGAAGGTGATGGCGCCGATGAAGATGCCCAGGAACACCTCCACCAGTTTGATGGTGTGCTCGGTGCCCACGGTCGGCCGCAGCGGTTCGATGTAGCCGGCGAAGCCGACGAACACTGCGGCCAGACCGACAAAGCTGTGCAGCAACGCCACCAGCTGCGGCATCTGAGTCATTTCCACCCGGTTGGCGATGGCGATGCCAACGCTGGCGCCGGCCAGCACCGCAATGACGATGGAAACCAGACCGTCATCGCTGACGCTGGCCAAGGTGGCGACCAGGGCGATGGTGATGCCGGCAACGCCGTACCAATTACCACGCCGGGCCGATTCCTGGTGGCTCAGGCCACCCAGGCTGAGAATGAACAACACGCTGGCGACCACATAGGCCACACTGACGAGACCGCTACTCATGCTGGGCGCCTCCTATTTGCGGAACATTTGAAGCATGCGATGGGTGACCCGGAAGCCGCCCCCCACATTGATGCTGGCAATCAGCACCGCGACGAACGCCATTAGCCCAACCAGGAAATTCTCGGCCTGGGCCAGGTGCAGCATGGCACCGATGACGATGATGCCGCTGATGGCGTTGGTCACGCTCATCAGCGGTGTGTGCAGGGACGGAGTCACGTTCCAGATCACCTGCCAGCCGATGAAGCAGGCCAGCACGAACACCGTAAAGTGGCTAAGGAAGCTCTCCGGAGCATAAGCGCCCACCGCGTACAGTGCGCCTACGGTGACCGCCAACAGCACGCCCTTGCCAATCAGGCTGCGCCGTTTCGAATCCCGGTGGTCGGCCGCTTTCTGAGCCGCCGACGGCTCCTCCGTGCCGGGCGCCGGCTGCGGATTGACCGGGGCCTCCGGCTGGGGCGGTGGCCAGGTGACGTCGTCGCCGTGCACCACGGTCAGGCCGCGGATCACGTCATCGTCCATGTTCACGTCGGGCTGGCCGTTTTTCTCCGGCGTCAGGTCGGACAACAGATGGAACAGGTTGGTGGCGTACAGGTCGCTGGCCACCTTGGCCATGCGGCTGGGCAGGTCGGTATAGCCGATCAGTTTGACCCCGTGTTTTTCCACCACCTCGCCCGCTTCGGTCAGCTCGCAGTTGCCACCGCGCTCGGCGGCCAGATCGACAATCACGCTGCCCGGTTTCATGGACTTGACCATGTCCTCGGTGATCAGCCGGGGCGCCGGCTTGCCGGGGATCAGCGCGGTGGTGATGATGATGTCCACTTCCTTGGCCTGCTCCGCGAACAGCGCCATCTCGGCCTGGATGAATTCATCGCTCATCTGCTTGGCGTAGCCGCCACTGCCGCTGCCTTCTTCCTCACCGAAGTCCAGCTGCAGGAATTCCGCGCCCATGCTTTCAATCTGTTCCTTCACCTCCAGCCGGGTGTCGAAGGCGCGCACGATGGCGCCCAGGCTGTTGGCGGCGCCGACCGCGGCCAGACCGGCGACCCCGGCGCCAATGACCATGACCTTGGCCGGTGGCACCTTGCCCGCGGCGGTGACCTGGCCGGTGAAGAAGCGGCCGAAGTGGTTGGCGGCCTCGATCACCGCGCGGTAGCCGGCGATGTTGGCCATGGCGCTCAAGGCGTCCATTTTCTGGGCCCGACTGATCCGGGGCAGGCTGTCGATGGCAAAACTGGTGATCTTGCGGGCCGCCAGTTTTTGCAGCAGTTCCGGATTCTGGGCCGGCCAGATGTAACTGGCCAGGAAGGCGCCTTCCTTCATCAGGTCGACTTCGTGGCTGCCCAGCGCCGGGTTTTCCATCGGCGCCCGGACTTTCAGGATGAAATCTGCTTCCTGCCACAGTGACTTGGTGTCGGCTGCGATGGCGGCGCCCGCTTTTTCATAGGCGCTGTCGGCGTAATTGGCGGCTTCTCCGGCGCCGGCCTCGACCACCACCTCGTAGCCGAGGCCGATGAGTTTGTGCACGGAAGGCGGCGTCGCCGCGACCCGCCGCTCGTGTTCGAAAATTTCCCTGGGGATGCCAATGATCATTGTTATTCCGTCCTCCGGATGGCCCGATCAAGCCTTGCTAGATTTACCTACATGCTAGTTCAAGTTGTCGGTTTTACGCGTAAATTAGCGATTCGGACCGGGGCACCGGTGTCGCCCGATCGGCTTGCACTTCGGCGGTTATCGCCAATACTGGGTAGGACAAGAATGCGTGAAAAGGCCAAGGACGCCCCCCGATGAAGCTGTTTTACTGCGGCCGCTGCGCCAACCTGCTGTACTTTGAAAACAGTTGCTGCACCAGTTGCGGAACCGGCCTGGGCTTTGATTCCGAGGCCATGGATCTGCTGGCGGTGGATCCTCAGGGGCAGGACATCTGGGTCTCGGTGCGTGGGGCAAAACAGTATCGTCTTTGTGCCAATTACAAGAATCAGAGCGCCTGTAACTGGCTGGTCCCAGCCTCGGACACTCACGACTTCTGCGTTGCCTGCCGGCTCAACCGCACCATCCCGGACCTCAGTGTCACCAGTCACTACGGCCTGTGGAATCGGCTGGAAAAGGAGAAGCGCCGACTGGTGTATTCCCTGTTGCGCCTGGGGCTGCCCTGCGCGCCGCGCCAGGAAGAACAGGCGGGCCTGGCGTTCGATTTTCTGGCCGACCAGCCGGCCCGGTTCGATGAACGATCCCGCGTGCTGACCGGCCATGCCCAAGGGGTAATCACCCTGAACATCGCCGAGGCCGATCCGGTGGAGCGGGAGCGCATGCGTGGCCAGATGGCAGAACCCTATCGCACCGTTCTGGGGCACTTCCGGCACGAATCCGGCCACTACTACTGGGACCAGTTGGTGCGCAACAGCACCTGGCTGGCCAAGGTCCGCGACCTGTTCGGCGACGACACCCGGGACTACCCGCAGGCCCTGGACCAGCATTACCAGCAGGGGCCACCGCCCCAGTGGCAGAACGATTACATCAGCGCTTACGCCAGCAGCCATGCCTGGGAGGACTGGGCCGAGACCTGGGCACACTACCTGCATATGGTCGACACATTGGAGACGGCGTGGCAGTTCGGGCTTCGGGTCCAGGCCAAACACGAGGCGGACGTGAGCGTGGCCGCAGACCCAGACTTCGACCCCTACCAGGCGGCCTGCTTCGACGAGCTGATCAAGCACTGGCTGCCGCTGACGCTGGCGTTGAACAGTCTCAACCGCAGCATGGGACACGACTTCGCTTACCCCTTCGTGCTCGCGGATCGGGTGGTGGAGAAGCTTCGTCTGGTGCACCAAATCATCAACAACGGCTGATGTGGACACAACTCGGCCGCTTGCTCGGTGGAGTCAAACGCGTAAGGACGCAACATGAAAAAGAACCAACAGATCGACTGGAAGAACTACGACCCCGCGGGTTTCTACGATGAGCTGATTCAGGCTAAGGGCCAGCCCCGGCCCTCGACCGCCGCCATCACCGAGTACCTGGGCAATCTCGACAGCGAGGAAGTCCAGGCCCGTCAGCACGCGGCCGAACTGGCAATCCTGGAGACCGGGATCAGCTTCACCATCTACAGCGAGGGCGAGAACATCGACCGGGCCTGGCCGTTCGACATCATTCCCCGGGTTATCTCCCTGCGCGAGTGGGAAACCATCGAGCAGGGCCTGGCCCAGCGGCTGACCGCCCTGAACATGTTCATTAATGACATCTACAACGAGCAGAACATCGTCAAGGACAAGGTGATCCCCAAGTACGTCTTCGCCAACTCCAAGAATTTCCGCGAGCAGTGCCGGGGCTTTACGCCGCCGCTCGGGGTCTGGGCCCACATCTGTGGCTCTGATCTGGTGCGTGACAAGGACGGCACCGTGTACGTGCTGGAAGACAACCTCCGGGTACCCTCCGGCGTCTCCTACATGCTGGAGAACCG
>JBPEXK010000021.1:0-2057 GCA_052031745.1 Marinobacter sp.
TACAGCGACAGCCTGGGCCGCCTGCTGTTTGCGATTGTGTCCATCGCCCTCGCCTTCTTTGCCCAGAAATTCATGTCCGCGGTGCGCAAAGACCAGCCTCAAAAACAGATACTTCGGCTGCTGCACTTTGTTGCCGTGGCCATGCCTCTGGTCCTTACGGTGATTTCCCTCTGGGGTTATCACTACACCGCGGTGCGGTTTGAAGGGCTGATGTTCATCAGCCTGTGTTGGCTGGCCTTTGTAATCCTCCTGCATTACATGGGGCTGCGCAGCCTGGCGGTGCGCGAACGCCGGATTGCGCTGAAACGGATGATCGAGTCCCGCGAGGCCGAGCGCAAGATCGCGGAAACCCGGGAGGCGGCGGAAACCTCCGGTGAAGGCGTGCCCATGAGCTACGAAATGCCCCAGCGGGACATCAACGACATCAGCCAGCAAAGCGAGACCGTGCTGAAGATCATGTCGCTGATCCTGGCCGCGGTTGGGCTCTGGGCCATGTGGGACAACGTATTCCCGGCGCTGGGTATTTTCGATGAAATCACCCTGTGGACCATCAGCACCGGTATTGAGGGCGAGAGCCCGGTGCCGATCAATTTGGGCGATCTAATGATTGCCCTCGGCATCGGCGTTGGGACGGTACTGGCGGCCCGAAACCTGCCGGGGACCATGGAGGTGGTGTTCCTGAGCCGGCTGAACCTGGAGCCCGGGGTGGGCTACGCCATTACCACCCTGGCCACCTACATCATCGTGTTCATCGGCATTGCTGCGGCGTTGGCGGGCATTGGCCTGCAATGGTCGAAATTGCAGTGGCTGGTGGCGGCCCTGGGCGTTGGTCTGGGCTTCGGCCTGCAGGAAATCGTCGCGAACTTTGTGTCCGGCATCATTCTGCTTTTCGAGCGTCCTATTCGGGTTGGCGATACCGTGACCATTGGCGGCATCACCGGCACCGTATCCCGCATCCGAATTCGGGCCACCACCCTGGTGGACTGGGACCGCAAAGAGCAGATCATCCCGAACAAGACCTTCGTTACCCAGGACCTGACCAACTGGACCCTGTCGGATCCGATTACCCGCGTGATCATCCGCGTTGGCGTGGCCTATGGCTCAGACGTCGACAAGGTGCAGGATCTGCTTTACCAGGTTGCGGTGCAGAACGAGCGGGTGGTGGAAGACCCGGCGCCGGCGGTGTTCTGTGTCGAGTTGGGCGAGAGCCGTATCGATTTCGAGGTGCGGGTGTTCGTGCGGGACCTGCTGGATTTCATGCCTCTGTCCCACGAACTGCACTCGGCCATCACCCGAACCCTGCACGAAGCGGGCATCCAAATCCCCTTCCCTCAACGGGACATTCACATCCGAACCGAACCGGTGCGGCGCGACGCAAACGAACCGTAACAGAAGTCCTAACTCGGTTAATTGCATCAATCCGCCCGCTTCTCTACCATACTGGCTATTCATACAGTGCTTATGCCGAGGGTAGTCAGTGAGCGTTTCGTTTGTGCACATCCGTCGCCAGTACGATTTCCGCAGCATCGAAATCGGACGCTGGGTAACCGAACCCGAACGGGATCGGGCCGCCGTGCGGTTTCACAACGCGCTGATTACCCTGATGAACACCCTTAACGTGCCTGAGCTGGTCATTTCCCTGAAAGGTACCCTGGGCCTGCAGTACGGCATTGGGGGCCAGTTGGGGGTCTGCGCCCACTACATTCCCGCCTCCCGGCAGCTGGCCCTGGCCAAGAACGCCGGTGCCGGCAGTCTGGCCCACGAATGGTTCCACGCTTTTGATCACTACATCGCTAGCAAAGTCTTCGTGCAACCGGGTCGCCAGGCTTTCGCCAGCTCGCTGTGGCTGGACAGCAAGCCGTTCAAATCTCATTCACTCACAACCCGGTTGTTCCGCTGCTTCGAGGCCATTTTGCTGAACCAGGATGGTACCCAACCGAGCGACCTGTTCCGCGCCTCGCAGCGGGTCGATCAGCAACAGGGCGTGCTCTACTGGGCCCGGCCGGAGGAAATGTGTGCCCGGGCGTTCGAGGCGTTTGTTGAAGACTGGGCGAACC
>JBPEXK010000214.1:0-3237 GCA_052031745.1 Marinobacter sp.
GCTCGACTCACCGAAGCCGCGCGCTCGGGCCGGGTCAGCCAGGAAGACCTGAAAGGCGGCACCATCTCCATTTCCAACATCGGGGCATTGGGCGGCACCTACGCGGCGCCGATCATCAACGCGCCGGAAGTGGCGATTGTCGCCCTGGGCCGGACCCAGAAACTGCCGCGCTTTGACGCCAACGGCCAGGTGGTGGAACGCGCCATCATGACCGTGAGCTGGGCCGGCGACCATCGCATCATCGATGGCGGCACCATTGCCCGCTTCTGCAACCTGTGGAAGAGCTATCTGGAATCGCCGCAGACGATGCTGCTGCACATGGGCTAATCCATGACCATGGTGCAGAAAACGCAGCTGCAGCAGTTCTACATTCCGGAAGAGCAGTCGATTTATCTGCTCAGCCACGACGATGCCAAGAAGCTCAAGGACTGGGTGGCGCTGTGCGCCACCCAGCTCCGCCAGTTGGGCTACCACGACATCGAACTCATCGGCAAAGGCGCCTACGGCTTCGTGTTCGGAGGCCGGGTGCGCCGGGATGATGGCACCGAACTGGAGCACGTTTTCAAATTCACCCGCATCAACCTGCCCCAACACCTGCAGGACCGTCTTGAGGATGAGGCCCATATTCTCGAGCAGGTTCGCCACCCTCGCGTACCGAAACTGATTTCCTACCAGCGCGCTCGCAACCAGCCGATTCTGGTAATGGAACGGGCCGCGGGTTTGAACCTGGAGGAAGTGTCACTGCGGGAGGGTCGCCTGAAACCTCGGCTGATCATCCGCATCGCCGACCAACTGGCCGACATTCTGCGTAACCTGCGACGGGAAACCGGAGCGGCCGGTAGACCGATCGTGCACGGAGACATTAAACCCTCCAACCTGGTGTTCGATGCCCGCACCGAAAACATCGCCCTGATCGACTGGGGCTCGTCGGTGTTCGCGCAGTTAGACGCGAATCAGCAGTTCGTCACCGCCAACGTAATGGAGCTGATGTCCGACAACCTACAGCAAACCAACGCTCGCCTCGGCGACGTTTACTTTATCGGCTCCGAACAGCTCAACGGCGGGCTGTCTTCGCCCCGCTTCGATGAACAGGGGGCAGCCGGCACCTTGTATGCCCTGGCCTCGGGCCAGTCCTGCCGCTTTGGCCATCAGGCCATCCCGGCCACGTCCCTGGGCCTGCCCATGGAGTTTGCGCGCATGCTCGATGGCATGCTGTCGACCGATCCGGAAACCCGGCGTCAGGCGGGCGATTATTACCTGTCCGAGATGCCCAGACTGGCCCGCACGGTGATGGTGGATCTGCCAACGCCGCCGGTGGCGCCCCTGGTGCCGGTGTGGGTGCGGGCGTCGGACCAGGAGATCGACACCGTGGTGTATAGCTCCCGGAAATCCTTCCTTAGGGAGGAAGGCGCGCCGGAAACCCTGAGCGACGTCAATGACGTGCAACTGGACCGCTACTACAAGAACTTCATGCAGGGCATGGGCGAAACCGAAAAAGCGTTTCTGGCGGCGGTCAGCCGGCTCGGTCGCTACCCGGTGGAAGGTGGCCTGGCGGTGCGTTGGGAAACCGAAGGGGTGTACGTCGATACCTCCCTCAATCTCCACGACCCGGCACTGAAACCAGCTTTTGTCCGGGCGGTGAACAACATGGTGAATCTGGCCCAGGCCATCTACCGCAAGGGCATCTTCAAGAGTTGCCTGTTCAACGCCCGCAACACCCTGCACATCGACCGCGACGATCCCTCAAAGCCGTTCCTGGTGTCCCCGGAGATGAATCTTCACTACGAGGTGAGCGCGGCGCCAGAGGTGGAGGATGAAAGCCGGGTGCATTCCTACTTCGAAGACGGCCCCGACCCGGAGGAGTTCCTGGTGTTGCCGAACACCATCATCAAGGCGCTGGAGGCTCTGAACGACATTCACCACACTGGCATGATCATCTTTGAGGCGTTGCCGAAGCACCTCAAGATTCACAGCCATTACCGGTTGCTGGACCCTGCCCGGGAGGCGGAATTCAGCAGGCTGCTGGACGAGATTCTGTCCGCGGTGGAGCAGATTACCGGGCTCGGGGTCTCAGGCTTCATGAAGATGCCCTACAAGGACACCCGGTTCTTTCCCCACATCGAGCGCCTGCCGGAGAATTATTACCCGCGCAACCCCCGCGCAGCCGGCGCACCGTCCTGAGCGCTGACGGCGCCCACTGTCCTGATTACCAGACAAACAGCGTCCTCAAAGCCGGACACTTGTCTGCATAACCTGACACCCTGACTGCCCCTTCCTTCGACATATCAGTCAGTTAGGTTTTTCCTGAATCTGGTGCGATTTTTGAATAGTTGTTGTTTGCAACCTTCAGCGCGGAGTGTCGGCTGAAGGGCACATCAATAACAACAAGGAAAATTGCATGCGTCTATTTGCTCTGATCTGTCTGCTGTTCAGTCCGTTGTGCCTGGGTAAGACCATCGTGGTAATTCAGAGTTACCACAGTGGTTACCAGTTGGATGCCGACTATGTCGCGGCCATCCAGTCGGAACTGAGTGCGGATCATGACATCCACGTTCTTGAACTGGACACCAAGCGACTACAGAAGTCGGAATGGCCGCAGAAAGTGGCGGAAATACAGGCGTCGGTGGCAAACATCCAGCCGGACGTCGCCATCCTCGGTGACGACAATGCCTTTTCGCTGATGGCTGCGCACCTGCTGGGCAAGGACATACCGGTGGTGTTTCTCGGGGTCAATGGCGGCCCGGAGCAGCACCCTGCCCTTGATCACCCCCTGGTGACGGGAATCCTTGAGCGTCCGTTTTTCGCTGAGAGTATTCGCCATTTGCGCAAAGTGCTGCGCCAGAACGAGCGCTTCCTGATCCTGATGGACGACTCCCCCACCATGCGCAACGCGGTGAACGAGTACTTTGGCGACGACCGTCAGCCCACCCTGTACGGCTCCGAGCTGAACATTGTGATGACCAACGATAAGGCGACCTGGCTCGGCGCGGTGACCGACGCCCACACCCAGTACGACGCCATTGTAGTTGGCACCCACCACACCATTCGGGACGCCCAGCAGAATTACGCCATACCCACAGAATTACTGACCGAGGCGTATAACCGGGCCCAAGTGCCGATTTTTTCGTTCTGGGACATTTTTGTCGGCAAACGTCAGGGCATCGGCGGCTTCACCATCTCGGCTCATCAGGAAGGGTTGACCGCCGCTCGCCTGACCTCGCTGATACTCAATGGCGT